>JANNED010000046.1:0-14412 GCA_031388245.1 Variovorax sp. | reverse complement strand
TTGCGCGGCATCTCGGGCAGAAGGCGCGTGATGCTGGAGAGCACTTGGGTCATATACGCCTGATCTGGGCAGAGCAAAATGCTCTGCGCCAGCTCATCATGCTCGGCTTGGCTAAACAAATCCATCGCCACCCAATCAGGCGGCGTGCTGCCATCGGCAATCACGAGAATTTCGCTCGGGCCCGCGATCATGTCGATACCCACTTGGCCAAACACGCGGCGCTTGGCAGCGGCCACATAGGCATTGCCCGGCCCCGTGATTTTGTCCACGCGCGGGATGGTGGCCGTGCCGTAAGCCAGCGCGGCTACGGCTTGGGCACCGCCGATGGTGAAGGCGCGGGTCACGCCTGCAACGTAAGCGGCGGCGAGCACGAGGTTGTTTTTCACGCCATCAGGCGTGGGCACCACCATGATGATCTCGCCCACGCCTGCCACAAGCGCAGGAATCGCGTTCATCAGCACGCTGGAAGGGTAGGCCGCTTTGCCGCCCGGCACATAGATGCCCGCGCGATCAATCGGCGTGACTTTTTGGCCGAGCAGCGAGCCATCAGCATCGCGATAGCTCCAGCTCTGGCCGGTGGCTTTCTTTTGCGCTTCGTGATAGCTGCGCACGCGCGCTGAAGCTTGTGTGAGCGCGTCGCGCTGCTCAGCAGGCAAGCCGTCATAGGCTTTTTTAAGCTCGGCTTGCGTGAGTTCGAGCTGAGCCATTGAGTTTGCAGTCAAGCGATCAAAGCGCGCTGTGTATTCCAACACTGCCGCATCACCGCGCTGCTGCACATCCACCAAAATTTCCCTCACACGCGATTCAATCGCCGCGTCTTGGCTTGAAGACCAATGCTGTCGCGCTTTGAATTTTTGCTCAAAATCATTGGCAGCAGACGAAAATACTGCGCCAGATGCTATTAAATCCATAGCTTCCTTTTTCTAATGATGATAGGCTTGTAACCAAGCTCTTCGATTCAAGCGACCACACCTTGCGCGGCTGCCTTGCCCAGCAATTGCAAGCCGCGCTCGGTCATGGCGCTGCCTTGCGCTGCATAGAGTTTGAAGCGGGTTTCGGCATCGAAATCGGCCAGCATGAGCATGGTCATTTCATCGAGCGGGCGATTGATGGTGGTGTGGCGGCTTTTGGCCAGCGCGCGCAGGCGCTGGTGTCTGTCGTCTGCTAAGCGTAGTGTTAGTGCGCCCATGTGGATAACTCCCAAAATATTGCGTTCAATGGGTGATTCAGAATGTTCTACTTCTTCGCTTGCTTCTTTGCAGCGCTGAGTGTTTGAGCATCCTTCTCGCCCTTTGCATTCCTCATTCCCTTAGATTTTGCCCCATCCTTGCTCTCCTTCGGATACACAAAGCCAATCGGTTTCTTGTTTGACTCAGGAGGAGTCATCAGCTCGCGCAGGGTCTCGAACACTTGCTTCAATTGATTGCGCGTATTGCGGCTAAACGTCTCATGGCTCATCGCCAGCGATTCCGTCTTGTCTTGCAGCTCAGAGAGTTGCTTGGCTAAATCTTGATGTGTGGCCAGTGTTGCGCGCACTTGCACAAAAGCTCGCATGATCTCGATATTGATCGCAATGGCTCGCGGGCTGTTCAAGACTGATGACAACATCGCCACGCCCTGCTCAGTAAATGCATAGGGTGCATAGCGGCGACCGCCATAACCAGAACTTGAGGTCACAAACTGTGACCTCAAGTTGGCGAACTCCTCTGCGCTGAGTTGAAACATGAAATCAGCCGGAAAGCGCTCCAAATTTCGTTTGATGGCTTGCACCAATACTTTGGTCTCCACGCCATAGAGGGCAGCCAGCTCTGCATCGAGCATCACCCGTTGCTCGCGCAGCAGCAAGATATGGCGGGCAATATGGGGTTGCAACGTTGGCTCGGGGAGTGCACTGGATGCCATAGAGATACTTTGCGTAGTGAGCTATGAATCAGCAAATCATTGAACAGCCGCTTCAAATGCCGCCAAAATCGGCTTCAAAACAGCTTGCTTGGTTTTGAGCGAAGTTTGGTTGACGACCAAGCGCGAGCTGATCTCCATGATGCGCTCGACCTCGATGAGTTTGTTGGCTTTGAGCGTGCTGCCGGTGGAGACGAGATCGACAATGGCATCCGCCATGCCCACCAGTGGGGCGAGCTCCATCGAGCCGTAGAGCTTGATGAGATCGACGTGCACGCCTTTGCTGGCGAAAAACTCTCGTGCAATGTTCACATACTTGGTGGCGACTTTCAGGCGTGAGCCTTGTTTCACAGCTGCCGCATAGTCAAAACCTTCGCGCACCGCCACGCTCACTCTGCATTTGGCGATGTTTAAATCGAGCGGCACATACAGGCCTTGCACGCCGGTCTCAAGCAGCGTATCTTTGCCGACCACGCCCAAATCCGCGCCACCATATTGCACATAAGTGGGCACATCGCTGGCGCGCACCATGATGATATGCACATCGGCGCGTGACGTGGGCAAGATCAGCTTGCGAGATTTCTCAGGGTCTTCGAGGACCTCAATGCCGGTAGCGCGGAGCAGCGGCAACGTGTCGTCGAAGATTCTGCCCTTTGATAGCGCGAGCGTGATCAAATTCTTTCTCCCAATAGCGCGAGCGCGATCATGATTTCATTCTTTCGATGTCCGCACCAATGCCGCGCAGCTTCTCTTCCATGCGATCGTAGCCGCGATCCAAGTGGTAGATGCGATCCACCAGGGTTTCACCATCCGCAACCAAGCCCGCAATCACAAGCGAGGCGGAGGCGCGCAAATCGGTGGCCATGACGCTCGCGCCAGAGAGTTTTTCAATGCCTTCGACGACGGCGATCTTGCCATCAATCTGAATCTTCGCACCCATGCGCTGCAGCTCGGGCACATGCATGAAGCGGTTTTCAAAAATCGTCTCGGTGGCTTTGCTCGTGCCATCGGCGATGCAGTTGAGCGCCATGAATTGGGCTTGCATATCGGTGGGAAAGCCTGGGTATTCGGTGGTGCGGAAAGTTTGCGCTTTCATGCGGCCACTGGCGCTGATTTTGATGCCGCCTTCCACTGCCGTGATCAGTGCGCCCGCATCGCGCAGCTTGTCGATGACCGCATCAAGATGATCGGCACGGCCATGCCTGAGCACCACTTCGCCACCTGCAGCCGCCACAGCGCAGAGGAATGTGCCGCATTCAATACGATCTGCTACCACCGCATGATCGCAGCCATGCAAGCGCTCCACGCCTTGGATGCGAATCTTGCTCGTGCCGTGGCCTTCAATTTTTGCGCCCATTTTGATCAGCATTTCAGCCAAATCAGGAATCTCTGGCTCTTGCGCAGCGTTTTCTAGCACGGTTTTGCCTTCGGCTAGCGCAGCAGCCATCAGAAAATTCTCTGTGCCCGTGACCGTGACCATATCGGTGGTGATGCGTGCGCCTTTCAAGCGCTTCCAGCCTTGGGGCAACTTGGCGATCATGTAGCCATGCTCCACCACAACGTGCGCTCCAAAAGCCTGCATGCCTTTGATGTGTTGATCCACAGGGCGTGCGCCGATGGCGCAGCCGCCAGGCAGCGAGACTGTGGCCTCGCCAAAGCGCGCGAGCAGGGGGCCCAGCGCGAGCACCGAGGCGCGCATGGTTTTCACGAGCTCATAGGGCGCTTCAGGGCTAGAGAGTGCGCCCGCATTGATGGTGACCGTGCCAGTGGCATTGCGATCAGCTGTCGCGCCTGTTTGCTGCTGGACATCAACGCCCATGTTGCGAATGAGCTTGAGCATGGTGCTCACGTCTTGAAGCTGGGGCACATTGCGCAGCGTCACTGGCTCGGCCGTCAGCAGGGCGGCGCACAGCTCGGGCAGGGCGGCGTTTTTTGCGCCGGAGATGTTCACGGTGCCGTTTAAGCGCTTGCCGCCACGAATGATGAGTTTGTCCATATCTTTAACTCTGCTGAGTTGCCCATTCCGAGGGCGTGTAAGTCTTCATCGAAAGCGCATGCACTTCGTCGGTGTGCATGCGTGTGCCAAGCGTGGCATAGACGAGTTTGTGGCGTTGAATGAGGCGCTTGCCTTCAAATTCAGGCGAGACGATCACCGCGCTCCAATGCCGGCCATCGCCATCAACCTCAAGGTGTTGGCAAGCCAAACCTGCCGCGATAATTTGTTGGAGTTGGTCTGAGTTCATAGAAGTGTGAAATGCCGCCGGGCCGCCCCAAGGCATTTGCGGCCCCCTCGGGGGGCAGTGAAGTACACGAGGTGAGGAAGCGTGGGGGTCATCTTATCCGCGAATCTTGTAGCCGATTTTGAGCAAATGCAGCGCGATCAGAGAGACCGCAGCGCATGCAGTTCCTACAACAGCAAGGCTCACCCAAGGCGACACATCACTGACGCCAAAAAAGCCATATCGAAAGCCATCAATCATGTAAAAAAACGGATTCAGGTGGCTCACCGTTTGCCAAAAACCAGGCAGCGAATGGATGGAATAAAACACGCCTGATAAAAACGTCATGGGCATGATGATGAAGTTTTGAAATGCAGCCATTTGGTCGAACTTCTCTGCCCACAAGCCAGCAATGAGGCCAAGCGCACCGAGCATCGCAGCGCCAAGAATCGCAAACACCAGCGCCCACAGCGGTGCCTCCATGCTTGGCTTGCCAAACCACCAAGTCACGGCCAACACGCCCGCGCCCACCGCTAAGCCGCGCGCCACCGATGAGCCCACATAGGCCACAAACCAAGCGCGATGCGACAGCGGCGTGAGCAAGAGGAACACCAAATTGCCCATGATCTTGCTTTGGATCAAGCTTGATGAGCTGTTGGCAAAAGCGTTTTGCAGCACGCTCATCATCACAAGGCCGGGCACAAGAAAGGCGGTGTAGTTGATCTTGTCATAGACCTTCACATGGTCTTCCAGCACGTGGCCGAAGATCAGCATGTAGAGCACGGCAGTGAGAATGGGTGCGCCAACTGTTTGCGCACCGACCTTCCAAAAGCGCAGCGTTTCTTTATAAAAAAGCGTTTGCCAGCCAGTAAGCTTGTTGCTGAGGCTCATTATTGATTTGCTCCCATCACATCAAGAAAAACATCTTCTAAATCCGCTTTGCGAATTTCGACGTCTTGCGCCTCAATACCTGCTTGGCGCACGGCAGCCAGATACTGCTCGATCTCATGCGCATTGTGTGCGGGGAATTGCACAATTCGACCTGTAATCCTTGCTTTCCCGGCAAGATCACTGGGTAGCTCGCTATCAATTTTGAAGCGAAGAACATTGCTTGAAGCAGCTTTGAGCAAGGTGGAAGTTTTTTCAAGCGCCACGACTTTGCCATTTTTCAGCATCGCCAAACGCCCACAGAGTGCCTCGGCTTCTTCCAAATAATGCGTAGTGAGCAACACGGTGCTGCCTTGCTTGTTGAGCTTGGCGATAAATTGCCAAAGCGTTTGCCGCAGCTCCACATCCACGCCTGCGGTGGGCTCATCGAGCACGATCACGGGCGGCTTGTGGACCAAAGCCTGCGCCACCAACACGCGGCGCTTCATGCCGCCGGAGAGTTGGCGCATGTTGGCATCCTGCTTGTCCATCAGACCGAGGCTGTGCAGCAGTTCATCAATCCAAGCTTCGTTGTTTTTCACGCCAAAGTAGCCAGATTGAATGCGAAGCGATTCGCGCACACTGAAAAACGGATCAAACACCAATTCTTGCGGCACGACACCCAGCTTTTTGCGAGCCGCTGCATAGTCGCGCTGCACATCGTGGCCGTGAACGGCGATGGTGCCTTCGGTGGCTCGCGTGAGGCCGGCGAGGATACTGATCAGCGTGGTTTTGCCCGCACCATTGGGCCCAAGCAGACCAAAAAATTCGCCTTCCTCGATGTTGAGGTTGACGCTGTCAAGGGCTGTGAGGTTGCCCCTTCCTGTTTTGGCGCCTTCGTAGCGTTTGGTGACGGAATTGACGGAGATAGCTGTTGTCATGAGCCCTCTATTGTAGGGCTCAGGTGCTTATCTAAGCGGCAAAACACCAAGCGGATGACTTCATTTCAAGGGGCAGCTGGCAGCAGCTGTGCCACGCCATACAGCGCAGCAAGCGAACGCAGGCGCTCTGGCAGGCCGCGCACTGAAAAGCTTTTGCCTTGAATCTGAGCTTCTCGCCTGCATTCGAGCAAGACGGCAAGCGCCGAAGAATCAAACTTTTGCAAGCTCGATGCGTCAGCCACCACCGTTTCGCTCTGGCTGCGCAGCGCTTGCGCCAGCATATGAGCGCAGGTGCGAGCGTTTGCGTGGGTGATCTCTTGCGGCAAGACGAGCATGACAGAAGACTACTTGCGGCCTTTGTTGCGCTCAGCCAGCTTGGAAATCAAGCCATCAATCCCATTGGCATTGATTTCTTGTGCAAACTGTGTGCGGTATGTCTCCACCAGCCAAACGCTGGCGACATTCAGGTCATAAATCTTCCAAGATGCACCTGATTTTTCTAAACGATAATCCAGCGCGATCGGATCTCCACGGCCTTTGATCTCGGAGCGCACAGTGACTTCTGTGTCGCTTTCAGCTGCACGCAATGGCTTGATCACAATACTTTGATCTTTCACCTCCGACAAAGCGCCAGAGTAGGTGCGCATCAGCAGGCTTTTGAATTCAGTCTCTAAACGCTTTTGTTGCTCTGGGGTGGCTGTGCGCCATGCCCTGCCAACACTGGAAGCCGTCATGCGCTGAAAATTGACATTCGGCAAAATTTTTGTATCGACCAAAGCCGTGATTTTGCTCACATCACCAGCTTGAATGGCTTTGTCTGCCTTGATCGTGTCAAGCACATCCACAGAGAGGCGTTTGATGAAAGCATCCGGCGCTTCTGCGCTTTGCGCAAAGCTCAATGGGCTGGCCAACAACGCAAAAGTGGCTGCTAAAGCAGAGAAGATTCGGCGGTTCATGAGATTCCTTTCAAGCGGCTTGGTATCCGCCAAGCATGTTGATACAACGATTCAGGGCAGGTTTTGGAGGACACTCACTTTTTATCGCCTGCTGCGGGTGAAGCATCTTCGTTATCTTGACCCGGGCGGTAAATTTCTGCACGCCGTTTTTGCAGAAAAGCATCGCGGGTGAAACTGTATTTGTCGAGTGCAGCTTCGTCCAGCAGGTTTCCCAAGCGCAGCAAATTGGTGCGCGTATCCACGAGTCGCAAAGCTGTGGCGCTGTTGCGCGTGCGGATGTGGTCAATGTTGGAAATCGGGTCGAAGCGGTTTTCGAGGGTAATGGTTGTCGCATCACGCACTGTGCTCGGGCCAAACAAAGGCATCATCAAAAATGGCCCCGAAGGCACACCCCAGCGCCCCAGCGTTTTACCCAAATCCTCAGAATGGCGCTCAATGCCCAGCTCACTGGCCACATCCAGCACACCGCCCAAGCCAAATACGGTGTTCACACCGAAGCGCATGAAATTGTCAGCGGCCACCCCAGGTCGCAATTGCAACACGCCATTCAGGCTCGACCAAAGATCCTCTAAGTTGTCAAAGAAATTACTGACACCCAGACGCACGGGCTGCGGTGTGATGGCGCGGTAGCCCTGCGCCACCGGCTTGAGCACGGCTTTGTCCACGTTTTCATTCAAGGCAAACATGCTGCGATTGAAGGGCTCAAGTGGATCAGTTGGATTTGCTTGCGGGCCGCTTGCACACCCAGAAATAACGCTAAATGCAATCATTGCCAGCATCAATGCTGCATACCTTGCTATAAATTTTGTAGCTAATAAATTCATGACACCCTTCTTTATTTTTTCGTCCCATTGTTACCTGAGCCACCTTCGGAGGCTTTACTGAACAGAAATTGCGAAATCAAATTTTCTAAAATCACGGCAGATTGCGTGGATTTGATCGTGTCGCCTTGCGCCAGATTTTTATCGTCTGCACCGGCTTGCATACCGATATATTGCTCGCCAAGCAAACCGCTGGTGAGGATGCTCAGTGAGCTGTCTTTGGGAAAAGCAAACTTGTTTTGCAGCGCCAATGTGGCGCGAGCTTGGTAGGATTTGTCATCAAAGGTGATAGATTCCACGCGGCCCACCACCACGCCTGCGCTTTTCACAGCAGCGCCTGATTTCAATCCCCCAATGTTGTCGAATTTCGCCGTGACCTGGTAAGTCGAATCAAAATTAAACGACAACAAATTCGCTGCCTTGAGTGCCAAAAAAAGCACTGCAGCAGCGCCAATCAGTACAAACAGACCCACCCAAAGATCATTTTTAGAGCGTTGCATGGCTTATTTCCCCGTTAAATTGAAAACATCATGGCAGTCAGCATGAAATCCAAGCCAAGCACAGCCAAGCTGCCCATGACCACCGTGCGCGTTGTGGCTCTGGACACTCCCTCTGGCGTGGGCTGTGCCTCAAAGCCCTGCAGCAGAGCGATAAATGTCACGGCAACACCGAACACGAGGCTTTTCACGATGCCATTGCCCACATCGCGCCAGACATCCACGCCGCCTTGCATTTGGCTCCAAAATGCACCGCCATCCACGCCAATCATCAGCACACCCACCACATAACCGCCCAAAATGCCAACAGCGGAAAAAACAGCCGCCAAAATCGGCATCGCGATCACGCCACCCCAAAAGCGCGGCGCGAGGATACGGCTGATCGGATCAATCGCGCTCATTTCCATGTAGGCCAACACCTCATCACGCTTCATCAAGCCCACCTCAGCCGTGAGCGCTGTGCCAGCGCGACCTGCAAAAAGCAGAGCTGTGACGACGGGCCCGAGTTCCCGCACCAAGCTGAGCGCAACCAACAGCCCCAGCGATTCCGCTGCGCCGTAGCGTTGCAAGGTGTAGTAACCCTGCAAGCCCAGCACAAAGCCCACAAACAAGCCACTGACGGTGATGATCAAGAGCGAGTAGTTGCCCAAAAAATGGATCTGATCGCGGATCAAGCCTAGGCGCTTGAAGCTGCGGCTTGCCAAGGCCAGCAATCGCCACAGCAGCCTAACGGCAAAGCCGATGTTGGCCAGAGTGCTGCGCACTGCAAACCCAATGTTGGCGGGGTGCAGGCTCATGCCTGGCCTCTCCTCAAAGGGTTTGAATGAATGCCTGAGCCAAAATCTTCTTCCATGCTCGCTCCAGGGTAATGAAATTTAACCGGCCCATCCGCTTGCGCATTCACAAACTGCCGCACCAGAGGATCGTCACTCTGCTTGACTTCATCGGGCGTGCCCTGCGCGGCAATTTTGCCGTTGGCCAAGATGATCACGCGGTCTGCAATACGAAAGGTCTCTTCCAAATCATGCGAGACGATGATGCTTGTGATGCCTAAAGCGTCGTTGAGTTGGCGAATCAGTTGCGCCGATGTGCCCAGAGAAATGGGATCGAGCCCCGCAAACGGCTCGTCATACATCACCAATTCAGGATCCAAGGCCATCGCGCGCGCCAGCGCCACGCGCCGCGCCATGCCACCGGAGAGCTCACTGGGCATCAAATCCCGCGCACCGCGCAGGCCCACAGCGCCCAGTTTCATCAGCACGATATCTCGAATCAAGCACTCGGGCAAATCTGTGAGTTCGCGCAGCGGAAACGCCACATTGTCAAAAGCACTCAGATCGGTGAACAGCGCACCAAACTGAAACAGCATGCCCATGCGCCTTCGGGCTGCATACAGGCCGTTTTGATCCAGCGTGGCCACATTGCTGTCATCGAACAACACCTCGCCCGCCTGCGCTTTCACCTGCCCGCCAATCAGTCGCAGCACCGTCGTCTTGCCGCCGCCAGAGGCTCCCATCAGCGCGGTGACTTTGCCGCGCTCAATCGAGAGGCTCACGCCATCCAATATCTTTCGCCCAACGCCATAGCCAAAATGAACTTCTTTGAGTTCAATCAAAGAAGCCATAGCTTGGGTTTGCAAATGAGTTGGAGTATTTGTATGCATCAGAAAAAATGCCTTACTGATTTCGCAGCAAGGCATCCAATGATACGGGAAACTACTTAAAGTCCACTCCCTACAACGGGGGAGGTGTTGTAAGCAGTCAACGCGCACGACACAAACGCAGCTCATCAAGCATAGTGCGCAAGCAAATAGCCTGTACACCCGCACCCAGCGCGTAAGCCTCGCCCGATGGATACACCACCAGCCGCCGCGCTGGAGAAATATCCTCGCAAGCGCTATAAAACCCGCGCTTGGGCGTGCTCGCCAAGCCGCGCTTGATCTCTATCGCCCAAACGCCATGGCCCGGCACATTCATCACCAAGTCAATTTCCGCTCCATTGCTGGTGCGATAAAACCCTGCGCTGGTGTTGATCGGCGCAGCATTGAGCAGCGCCTCCACGACAAACCCTTCCCAGCTGTTGCCCACCACCGGATGCGCCAGCAAATCATCCAACGAACCAATACCCAGCAGCGCATGCACCAGCCCCGTATCGCGGACATACAGCTTAGGCGATTTCACCATCCGTTTGCCCAGATTACTATGCCATGGCGCTAGGCGGCGCAGCAGCATCAAATCCACAAATAAATCCAGATAGCGATGCACCGTCTTGGCATCCAACATCAAATTCTTCCCTAGCGTTGACACATCCAGCATGCCACCTTGGCTGTGGGAGAGCATCGTCCACAGGCGGCGCAGCGTCTCGACGGGAATCCGCGTGCCATAGGCGGGAATGTCGCGCTGCAAATACGTATTGATCAAATTTTGCCGCCAGCGCATGCTGCTGGGCTGCGAATTGGCTAAAAAACTGCTCGGAAAACCGCCCCGCAGCCAAAGCTTGTTTTGATCAGCCGCCTCTAATTCCAGCGGCTGAAATGGTGGCAATTCAAGATATGCAATGCGCCCAGCCAAGCTCTCCGCAGATTGCCGAAGCAACTCCCCCGAGGCCGAGCCCAACAGCAAAAATCGCCCAGAACCCAAGCCCTTGCGCCGCCCTTGGTCAATCAAGCTGCGTAGCGCTTGAAACAGCGCAGGCATATGCTGCACCTCATCCAAAATGATCAGTTTGCTTTCATGCGCGAGCAAATAGCTCTCCGCATCCAGCAGCTTTTGCCTGTCTTGCGGGCTTTCCAAATCCAAATACATGCTGCTTTGGGGCAGCTCGCTGTTGCGTTGATCCCCAATTTGCCGCGCCAGCGTCGTCTTGCCAGCTTGGCGCGGCCCCAGCAGCGCAACAGCAGGGCTGTCAGCGAGCGCTTCGGTCAAGGCAGGGTACAAATCGCGATGAATCATCCATGCATTATAAGGAATTTAATCCGTAAAATACATGATTCATTATGCTGTTGAGGCGGCATCCAACCTAGGCCGAGCTAAAGAGGAGAGGTTGCCAGCGGATTGCTTGCTTTACGCCAAAACGCAATCAAGTGCTGATACAACTTCAGGCTCGCGGCATAGCGGATTTCATTGAGGTGATTGGCTCGCAAAAGGGAGATGGTCATGCGCTTCAAGGTAGCGCAACACTGACAAAAATGCTGGGTGGCGAAAGCAGTTCAATTTACAGTCAATGTCTTTTCTTTGGTGACTTATGAGCTATTCCCCGGCATAAATACTCAATAGTTTGCTATCATTTTTGAAAAGCTCAATCTATGGAAATCTCACCCATTTCTCTTTTTCAAAATCGTAAAGCTTGCATTCACGCGCTGTGTCCCAGTAATCAGCCCAAGTAAAGCGGCGCTTCAGAATTCTTCCTGACACCAGAGAATCTAGCTGTTTTTGAGCCGCTTTCAATTGATACAGCGGAATCGTCATATCCAAGTGATGCGCTGGGTGCTCCATGATGTTGTGCAAGAGTGCGCCGATGAAGCGAGGGAATTGAATATGCAGGGTGGCAGTCAGGTGAGGCTGCGCCTTTGCCCATGCCGCGCCGTCTTGATGCCATTTCACTCGCTGATCAGTATGGTGAACATAAATCACGAAGCCCATCAAGCCATTCCAAAGCAGGAACGGTAGCAAGAAGCCTAGGCCAATAAGCAGCAAAGCGCTTTGCTGCGTGAAGTGCGCGGCTGCGATCAGGCTGGCCAGCCACACGAGGCCAAATGCGCTCACCATCAAACAATCACCCATAAAAATACTGCGCTTGCCGCCAACTTCAGCGCGTGATGGGAAAAACAGCTTTTTCCACCACAGCTCAATCAAGTAATAAAGCCAATGCCCGCCACCGCTGCGGTAAATGCGCTCAAGCCTTTGGCGAGCGCGCGGCAACTGCGCAAATTCAGCGGGAGAAAATGGTGCCCACACATAATCTTTGCCGCGCAGATTGGTAAAGCCGTGGTGCGCCATGTTGTGGCCCAGCTCCCATAGCTTGAAGGGCGTGAGCGATGGCAAAAACACCAGCCTGCCCAGCCATTTGTTCAAATCGCGGCTAGGCGTTAAGCTTTGGTGGCAGGCATCATGGCCAATGATGAAAAGCCGCGCCATTTGCACCCAAATCAAGAGCGATGCAAGCAGTTTGATCCCCCAGTGCGTAGGCGAAGCCACACATGCCACGCCAGCCAAAAACAGCGCATAGTCAAGCGCTACCAGCCGCAATGCGGCGGCGCTGCTCTTTTCGCTAAAGGCCAGTAAAGCCGTGCGCAGCTCTTTGCGGCTTGGCAGGGCAGTAGAAGCTGCGGCCTGCATGCTCAAGACACCAATTCAACGATTTCTGCCAGCGTGTTACTGTCTTTGATGGAGTCATCGGCCAAGTATTTATCCGTCAATTCCATCAGCGAAGACAGCAGCCCCATCTTTCCTAGCGAATCAATGCCCAAATCGCCCAAGGTGGTCTCAGGCGTAAGGGGCATAGCCGCCACATGCGCGGGCAAGATGCCAGCATGGGCGCTGTCGCGCAGCATTTGAATCAGTTGGTCATACAAATTGCTCATCAGGATTCCATTTCAGTTTCATCAAATTCACGGTTGAGATACATTTGCCGAGCTAGGGCACGCTGCACTTTTCCGCTGGTGGTCTTGGGCAGCTTGGCGCCTGCTGCAAACACCTTGGGCACATTGGTGGCGTAGCCGCCGGTGAACTCGGTATGGGCTTTGGCGTTACCTCGGTTGTCTTTGTCGATACCGAAGGTATCGATCACGCTGGCCACAGGGGAGACGAAGCCCATGGCGAGGAAGACCATATCCGCTTTGTAGGTCTTTTCTGTGCCGGGGATCTCGACCATCTTGCCGTCTTTGAGTTCGATGTGAACGGTTTTGAGGACAGTGAGTTTGCCTGCATCCTTACCTGTACCGCCGATGAATTCTTTGGTGGAGACGGCGAACTCGCGCACGCAGCCTTCTTCGTGGCTTGAGCTGGTGCGCAGCTTGAGTGGCCAGTAAGGCCACACGAGGGGCTTGTTTTCTTCTTCGGGGGCTGAGGCATCGACTCGATTTGCCAAATAGCTGCTCGGGAAGACTCTTAAAGCTGCATGATAATAGCCGCATGCCATCAGAACGCTTCGATCTCCGCCGCAAAGATTTTCTCAAAGCAGTTGCACGCTTAGAAGAAGCATGCGAGCAGCCGCAAAGCAGTTTTATACGAGATTCGGTGATTCAGCGCTTCGAATTCAGTTGGGAGCTGGCTTGGAAAATGCTCAAACTGCGCTTGTCGTTTCTAGGCATTGAAGCACTCAATCCAAGAGAAGTCATACGCCAATCGCTGCAGGCGGGTTTGATCCAAGACGGCAACGCTTGGACGGAAGCGCAGCATCAGCGCAATATGACCAGCCACACCTATGATGAAGCGCTTAGCGTAGAGGTGGATGCCTTTATCCGCAGCCAAGGTGTGGCATTGCTGCGCAATCTTGCTGACGCGACCGCTGTATGGAGCGAGTCATGAGCGTGCAAATCGACGAAAAGACGGGGCTGTCTCAGCGCATTTTGCAGAGTCTGAGAGAGCAAGTTAAGCAATTTCCCGAAGTGCGTAATGCGTATTTTTTTGGCTCTCGTGCACGTGGCGACTGGACAGCGCAATCGGATATTGATCTCGCCATTGATGCCCCGAGCATGACGGCGCAACAATTTGCCCAATTGTGGAGCGGCATCGATGCGTTGCCGATTGCATACCCGATAGATTGCGTTTGGCTGCAAAGCCTCAAAGATTCCAACTTAAAGACAAAAATTTTGTGTGATGCCAGCGCCTTGTAGCTTGAAGCAAGCATGCCATCCATCTCGCTGCGTGTGGTGAACGGCGGAGCAACGTATCGTGCGCCTCATGACATGGGCGAGTAGATAGCAAGTAAAAGGCCGCAGAAAACTAAGATTTATTGAAAAATAGGCATTTAGCCGGCGTGCATCCTGCGCAGAGTGCTATTAAATCGGTAGTGTCTATTAGCGAGGTAAATCGCTGAAACCCATCAGGAATTCATCCACAGCACGCGCAGCTTGGCGGCCTTCGCGAATCGCCCAGACGACGAGAGACTGGCCACGGCGCATGTCGCCAGCGGCAAACACCTTGGGCACATTGGTGGCATAGCCGCCGGTGAATTCGGTGTGGGCTTTGGCGTTGCCTCGGTTGTCTTTG
>JANNED010000001.1:0-18484 GCA_031388245.1 Variovorax sp. | reverse complement strand
GGCATGAGCGAATGATAACGAGCGTGATCTGGCGCAGGCACACATTCCGTTTCAACATCATTCCTATGCGTCGTTGCAGCTTCTGGTCGTGCTCAAGCACTGTCGTCGTTGCTGCGCCTAGCCTAGAAATGATGTGGAAACGGAATATTCCAACCTCAAAAATCTAAATCGGCTTGATCACCGAATTCGGCAACAAATCATTGTCATACACCACCGTACGAGACAAGAACCTCATTACTCCATCATCAAAAACAATCACATCCATATAGCGCCCCGTGCTGAGGATCTGCGGCATGTTGTCGCGCTGGGTGCGCGTGACGATGTAGCTGCTTTCGCATTCGATGCGGTCTGCGGAAAACGAAGTGATCAACGGCGCGCTGCATACATGGCGCTGGGAATACGGATCGTGATAAATGGTTTGCTGCACGCCGTAGATGCGATCGCGCATCATGCCTTGGCTTTCGTAATCCATGATGCATAACGGCAGACCAGCGTCGAAATTTTCTCTCGATTGCAGTTGGTAGCGGCCATCCACGATGAACAAATCTGGCCACGCGGAGAGATCGTTGCTGTCGAGCAAATGGGCGCTTTGCTGGAGCAGGCTGCTTAGCTGGTGGTAATCGTTGAAATTCATGCTTGGTATTAATTTGATAGCACTCTACGCCGTATTTATGCCGGCAAAGTGACAAAAAGGCTTATAAATCTACAGAGAAAGCGTCTTGCGCCAGTATTCATACATGCCGCGAATCAGCGTTTCCGTCACATTGTGAGCCGTGTTGTTTACCGCGGTGCCATCCATCTCGCTCACGGTGCGCGCGGCTCCATTGGCTTTGTAGGCTTGCTGGACGAATTCAATCACCTCACCATCATCGGCGCTCACAAAGCCTGCAGGCCCGAAGAGATTGGATTGGCGCAGGCGGCGGCGCGTCATGTCTTCTGTGTCGTCCTCGAAACCAAAATGCGTCCACACAAAATCAAACACACCCTCGCTCACGGGTTGAATGTGGCGTGTCGATAAGCTGTTAACTTGCTGCTGAATGATGAGCGAAGGAAAGAGCGTCATCATCGTCACGGTGGGCGTGATCTCGGCCTGTTGCACCGGGCAATTAAGCTTCCACCAAGCTTCTGGCACCACATCGAGCACGCGATCGTCATGCAGCTTCATGCCCTCCCGGAAGCTCGTCACGTTCGCTGCAATATTGGCTGTGACCGCATCATTTCTGCGGCTCACCATCACCGCATGTCTGGCTTTAGCATCCATGATCATCTGGCTTTTTTGATCGGCTCGCCACAGGCCGAAGGTCACAAACCATGTGTGCAGCAAGCCGGGGTGATAGGGGTCTTTGATGTTTTCCTGCATCAGTTTCCAGTTGGCAGGAATGCGCTGGCGGTTGATGCCTAGGAGCTTCAAAGGTTTGTGAAAAATGCGGTCAAAGTAGGCCAGCACATCGGGGCCCAGATAGTCTTCAAACGGCTCCACATCGGGGTCAAACGATGCAAACACCACACCGCCGCGCCGCGCGACTTTCAGCTTCGTCAAGCCATGATCGCAAAGCTGAAAATCAGCCTCCATGCCGCCTTGCTTGCTCTTCTCGCCGCAAGCGTCCACGGCTTCCACCCCTTGCCGGAAGGTCAATCCCACCAAATCGCCATTGAGCTTGTAAGTCCACTGGTGATAAGGGCAGACAAAGCTGCGCGCATTGCCCGAGCGCTCGCGCACAAACTGCACGCCGCGATGTGCGCAGCGGTTCTCCAGCACATGAATCTGATCCGGCTGCTGTATGCCACCCATTGACCTGCCGCGCTCGCGCACCATCACCACGCTACGCTCGCCAATTTTTGAGCGCTTGAAATCACCTGCTTTGGGAATCTCGCATTCCAAGCCCACGTAGCACCAATGGCCACGGTAAAACAGCACTGCCAATTCGCGCTGATACACCTGAGCATCGGTATAGATGCGCCCTGGCGCGCGGCTGGTGGGTGCATCGCCCCAAAACATGGCTTGCTGGGGGAGAGATTCGAGTGGATCAACGTTCATTGGATCGGTTGTTAGAGCGTTCATGGTGCGAGTGTGGCGCAGCGGGCCTCATTTGCCAACCGTGATGCAACAAGGTTCGACATTCATTTTATGAATGGACAAAGCAACGGTATTTCGGCATCATCGCGCCATGAAAGCTTCTCCCACCAGCCTTGACGGCCTTGATCTGAATCTGTTGCGCGTCTTGGATGTGCTGATGCAGGAGCGCCGGGTCGCCAGCGCAGCGCTGCGGTTGGGCCTTTCTCAGCCTGCGGTGAGCAATGCGCTGGCGCGTTTGAGAAACGCTCTGGGCGATGAACTGCTGACCCGCGCTCCAAACGGGATGCAGCCCACAGAGTTTGCCAAAACCTTGCACGCCAGCTTGCAGCCTGCGTTGGCAGCCATCGCGCAATCTCTGCAGTCCAAAACCCAGTTTGATCCCGCGCTGACGCAGTGGCAGGCTCGCATCGCCATGACGGATATAGGCGAAATCGTCTTTTTGCCTGCCTTGCTGGCGCATTTGGCGCAAGCCGCGCCAGGCCTGCGGCTGGAGACTTTGCGCGACAGCCAAGCCAGGCCTGTGGCAGGTGTGGGCGGCATGACAACGGCGATGGCTGAGGGCAAGGTGGATTTGGCCATGGGCTGGCTGCCCGATGTGACCGAAGGCCTGTATCAAAGAAAGCTTTTTAGCCAGCGCTATGTGTGTATTGCGCGACAAGGGCATCCTTTGCTTGTGGGCAAGAAGCCCAAGCTGACGATCGAGAAATACTTCGCTGCCGAACACATTGCGATCCGCGCCGAGGGCACAGGCCACACAAAAGCCGATGAAACACTTCAAGCGATCTCCATGGGCGACGCGCAGCGTAAAGTGCGTTTGCGTGTACCCAGCTTTTTAAGCGTGCCGCAAATCGTGAGTCAAACGGATTTGATGGCGACTGTGCCCGAGAAGCTCGCCCAGCAGTGCGCTGCGGCTTTTCAGCTCCAAGTGCTGCCGCATCCGGTGGATATGCCGGCGTTTGAACTCAAAATGTTTTGGCACCGGCGGGTGCATACCGATCCGGCAAATCAGTGGCTGCGGGCGTTGATTGTGGAATTCTTTGCTCGGTAGTTTTTTTGATCTCTTAGCTCTTTGCTGAACCCGCCACCGCCACGGCGCACGCACCTCCGCAAATGTCCCCCGGCGGGGTTTAGTGTTACATCACTTCGGCGAAAAACTTGCCCCGCCTCCTCCTTTCTTTTGCTGCGGTGCATGCACCATGTCGGTGGCTGCGAAAGAGATTTTTTGCGAGCAGGTATTGAGCGCGAAAGGAATTTCTTTTTGTGAACGCTATTTCGTTCGCAAAACGCACAGGTAGCGCGATCCCCCTAAAACGTAAACACAACGTACAGGTAGCGCGATCCCGCCAAAAAACAAAAACTCAAGCAGCAGACAAAGCAGAGACAAGCCAATCCCGAGCCCAAGCCGCACCATCTGTCTCTGGCATCGTGCCACCCGATGCATCGTGGGTAAACACCTCACCAATACGCTTTGCACCCAGGCCAGCCAGGCGCTCATCAAAACGCTTGCCGCCGCCAGCGAAGGTATTCGGATAGCTGCCGAAATCGCCCAAGGCGATCACGCCATAGCGCACATGCGAGAGATCGCGTGGCTCATCATCGAGCGATGCATACAAAGCCGCGCCATTGTCTGGCACGTCGCCTGCGCCATAGGTGCTGGAGCAGATCAAATACAAGCAATCACGGTCTTCAAACGCTTCGCTTTTGAGTCCATCCATCATCGTGACTTCGATGTGACTCACGAGATCAGCGCAATCCATCTGAATCGCTTGCGCAACGTATTCGGCGGTGCCCGTCATGGTGGCGACAAAAATTTTGAGGGTGTTCATGGTCTAGCTTTCCTTGGCTAGATTTTCCAATACTTTACGGTAAATATTTTTCAGAGGCTCGATGTCCACCACTGAAACACACTCATTGATTTTGTGAATGGTGGCGTTTGGTGGGCCGAGCTCGATGACTTGCTTGCAGATTTGCGCGATGAAGCGGCCATCGCTGGTGCCGCCTGTTGTTGACAGCTCGGTGGTGATGCCGGTCGCGCTGTGAATCGCCTCGCGCACTGCGCCAATCAGGCTGCCTTTGCCTTCGACCACGGGCGTGAGAAAGGGGAGGCCACCGATCGTCCAAGCCAAGTCGTAATCCGTGGTGTGTAAGCCATTGGCTTGGAGCACGTCGATCAAACGCTTTTGTAGGCTGCTGGGCGTGGATTCTGTGCAGAAGCGGAAATTGAAATCAACCACCATCGCGCCTGGGATCACATTGCTCGCGCCAGTGCCGCCATGGATGTTGCTGATTTGCCAAGTGGTGGGGGGGAAATACGCATTGCCTGTATCCCATTGAATCGCGGTCAGCGCAGCCAAGGCTGGCGCTGCCATGTGGATGGGGTTACGGGCGAGATGCGGGTAGGCGATATGGCCTTGAATGCCTTGGATGGTGAGCTTGCCGCTCATTGTGCCTCTGCGGCCATTTTTGATCATGTCGCCTGTGCGCTCGACGCTGGTGGGCTCGCCGACGATGCACATGTCAATCTTCTCGCCCTGCTCAACCAGCCATTCACACACTTTGACTGTGCCGTCCAGCGCGGGGCCTTCTTCATCGCTGGTGAGTAAGAAAGCGATGTTGAGAGGTGCATCGGCATGTTGGGCGATGAATTCTTCGCAGGCCACCACCATTGCGGCCAAAGAGGTTTTCATATCGCTCGCACCTCGGCCAAAGAGCTTGCTATTTGCGTGCGTTGGCACAAACGGGGGGCTGCTCCACTGATCGAGCGGGCCGGTGGGAACAACATCGGTGTGGCCAGCGAAGACCAATGTATTCATTGCTCCTTTTTTAGGAGCAGACTGTATAGATTCTATGCCGGCTAATGAGGTGTTTTGATCTGAAACCGCTTTTCTTTTGGCCCACAAATTGCGCACACGAAAATGATCTGGACCGCTGTTGATGAAGTGGCATTCAAAGCCCAGAGGCTTCAATCGGGTGCAGATGATATCCATGCAGCCGGCGTCGTGCGGCGTGGTGCTGTCAAGAGCAATCAGTTGCTCAGCGAGGCGCAGGGTGGCGAGTGTGTCTTGCATGGCTTCAAGTTTAACGCTTGAGCCACGCGCGTTGGCAGCCAGAGTCATCAAGCTGTGCTCTTCACATCCAGCGTGATTTCCGTGAACGACGGACCCATATCCTCTTCTTCGTCGGTTTCTTCAGCCGCTTTCTTCGCATTGGCAAAATCATTGGCCAAGCGCCACATCAGGTTGGTGGGGCTGTCGGAGTGGTTGATGCCTTCTTTGCGCTCTACAGTGCCTTCCACAATGAGGCGGGCGATGTCTTGTTCAAAAGTTTGTGAGCCATCGGTCATGGATTTTTCCATGGCTTCTTTCACGCCCGAAAAATCACCTTTTTCAATCAAATCTTGCACCAATTTTGTGTTGTACATGATCTCCACGGCTGGCGTGCGCGAGCCTTGCACCGTGCGCAGCAGGCGCTGCGAAACGATGGCTTTGAGCGCCGAGGCGAGATCGCCCAGCATCGTCGGGCGCACTTCGACGGGGTAGAAGCTCAAAATTCGGTTGAGCGCTTGGTAGCTGTTGTTGGCGTGCATGGTGGCCAAGCAGAGATGACCCGACTGGGCGTAGGCAATGGCCGCGCTCATGGTTTCGCGATCACGGATTTCGCCAATCAAAATCACATCAGGTGCTTGGCGCAGCGCGTTTTTCAAAGCAGTTTGCATGGCCATCGTGTCTGAGCCCACCTCGCGCTGATTAACGATGGATTTTTTGTTGGTGAAGATGAATTCCACCGGGTCTTCTACGGTCAGAATATGGCCACTGGTGCGCTGGTTGCGGTAATCGAGCATGGCGGCCAGCGTGGTGGATTTGCCAGCGCCTGTCGCGCCTACCATCAGGATCAAGCCACGCTTTTCCAGAATCATATCGGCCAGCGTGATGGGCACGTTGAGCGTTTCAAGTTGCGGAATATCTGTGGCGATGTAGCGGATCACGCAGGCATATGTGCCGCGTTGCTTCATGGCTGAAATACGGAAATTGCCCACGCCATCCACAGCATGCGCCATGTTGAGCTCGAGCGTTTCTTCTAGCTCTTCAATGCGCGTGGGCGGCAGCACTTCAGCGAGCAGGCTTTTCACGGCATCTGCTGGCAAAGGCTGGCTGTTGATCGGTACAGCTTGGCCGTTGATTTTGATCGTGGCGGGCGCGAAGGCAGACAGGTACACATCTGAGGCTTTTTTCTCAGCCATGAGTTTCAAAATCCGCTCCATCATGCCCATGCTGTGCTCCTCAAATCCGTTGGTGTGGTGCAAAATGCTATAAAAATAGTAGCATACTATACAGATTCCATGCCGGCAAAATGCCTAAAACGCCTTAAGATACCGTGTTGCAGCCATTCTGCCTGTAAATCCCTTGCGCAGCAAGTCGTCAATCACGCAGCAAGTCGTCAATCATGCAGCAAGTCGTCAATCACGCAGCAAGTCGTTCAGCGATGTCTTCGCGCGGGTTTGCGCATCGACCTTCTTCACGATGACCGCGCAATACAGGGAATACTTGCCGTCTGCACTAGGCAAATTGCCGCTCACCACCACCGAGCCTGCCGGCACGCGGCCATAGTGCACCTCGCCGGTGGCGCGATCATAAATCTTGGTGCTCTGGCCGATGTACACGCCCATGGAAATCACGGAGTTTTCTTCGATCACCACACCTTCGACCACTTCGGAGCGCGCGCCGATGAAGCAATTGTCTTCAATGATGGTGGGGCCCGCTTGCAAAGGCTCGAGCACACCGCCAATGCCCACGCCGCCTGAGAGGTGCACGTTTTTGCCAATTTGCGCACAAGAGCCCACGGTGGCCCAGGTATCGACCATGGTGTTTTCGTCCACATACGCGCCAATGTTCACATAGCTGGGCATCAAAATCGCGCCCTTGGCAATGTAGCTGCCGCGCCGCGCAACGGCTGGTGGCACCACGCGCACGCCGGTGGCCTTCATCTCCTCGGGGCTGAGGTGCGCAAATTTGGTTTTAACTTTGTCGTAAAAGCCCAAATCGCCAGCTTTGACGATTTCGTTGTCATTCAAGCGGAAGGACAGCAGCACAGCTTTCTTGACCCACTGATGCACCGTCCATTGGCCCACGGATTCGCGGGTGGCCACACGAAGCTGGCCTTTGTTCATTTGGCTGATGACGTGCTCAACAGCTTCTTTGATTTCTGCGGGCGCTGAGGTGGGGGAGAGATGAGCGCGGTTGTCCCAGGCGGTGTCGATGATGTTTTGGAGCTGTTGGGTCATGATGAATGGTTGGCTTGGTTAGGATAAAAATGCAAATACGTAGCGCGAAAGACGCGAAAGACGCGAAAAAGAAAGTCAGAAAAAAATCAAAAATGATGTGTCGTGGTCAAACGGCTGTTTGTATTTTCTGCGACTTTCGCGTCACTTTCGCGTCTTTCGCGTTCGGATGTTGAATTTGTATCGGAGCCTTCGAGCGCTAAGAGGAATTTTTCTGCACAAACTCCGCGATCCGCTGCGCAGCTTCCAAGCATTCTGCCGTCTCAGCCACGAGGGCCATGCGGATGTAGCCTGCGCCGGGGTTGATGCCTGCGATGCCGTGTGTCACATCGCCGCCTGTTTCGCGGGCGAGATAGCTGCCCGGCAGCACGGTGACGTTGTATTGCGCAAGCAATTGGGCAGCGAAGCTGGTGTCCGATCCGCCGCATACCTGTGCGGGCACTTTGGCCCACAGGTAGAAGGCCGCATCGGGCAACTTCACATCAAGCACCTGCGCCAAAAGCGGTGTGACTTGTGCGAATTTAGCGCGGTATTGCTCGCGGTTGGCCACCACATGCGCCTCATCGTTCCATGCCGCAGCGCTAGCAGCTTGGATGGTGTGGCTCATGGCACTGCCGTGGTAGGTGCGGTAGAGCAGAAAGTGTTGCATGAGGGCGGCATCGCCCGCCACAAAGCCGCTGCGCATACCAGGCGCGTTGCTGCGCTTGGACAGCGATGTCATCATGACGAGGTTTTTAAAATCCCTGCCCAGCTTTGTTGCAGCTTCGAGCCCACCCAAAGGAGGTTGGTCACGGAAGTAAATTTCGCTGTAGCACTCATCGGAAGCAATCACAAAGCCAAAGCGGTCTTGCAGCGCAAAGAGCCTTTCCCATTCAGACAGCGGCATCACAGCGCCTGTGGGGTTGCCCGGCGAACAGACGAAGACGAGCTGCGTCTTCGCCCACACCTGAGCAGGCACGCTCGCCCAATCCACCGCGAAATTGCGCTTCGGGTCGCACGGCGCAAAGTGCAGCCGCGCGCCAGCAAGCAAAGCGGAGCCCTCGTAGATTTGATAAAAAGGATTCGGACTGATCACGACCGCATCCCGCGACGGGTCGATCACCGTTTGCGTGAGCGAGAAGAGCGCTTCGCGCGAACCATTGACTGGCAAAATTTGTGTTTTGGGATCGATGTCTAGGCCATAGCGGCGCTTGAGCCAAGCCGCGCAGGCTTCTTTCAGCACCGGCTCGCCGCCCGTCGCTGGATACGCTGCCAAACCTTTGAAATTGTCATTCAAAGCCTCTTTGATAAACAAAGGCGTGGCATGCTTGGGCTCGCCAATGCCAAGACTGATCGCACGATATTGGGGCGAAGGTGTGACAGTGGCAAACAACTGGCGCAGCCGCTCAAATGGATAAGGCTGAAGTTTCTGGAGCAGGGGATTCATACTAGGATTATCGTGGCTTGGTCATCATGGTCTTTACCGTGGGTTCTTGTCGCATCATGACCATCCGCTTGCGCCTTCATCGCATCAAACTGAATTTGCCAAATAAAGGGTAAACCCTTAATATGCGAGCATGACACACCGCTCAAAACACATCCCTCACATCGTCATCATCGGTTGCGGCTTTGGGGGATTGGAGGCAGCTAAAGCCTTCAAAGGCCAGCCAGTGGCTGTCACGCTTGTGGATCGGACCAATCACCATCTGTTTCAGCCCTTGCTCTACCAAGTCGCCACTGCTGGGTTGGCAGCGCCTTCGATTTCTGCGCCGATTCGGCATTTGTTTCGCGCTCAGAAAAATGTGACAACCCTGCTGGGCGATGTGAAAAGCATCGATGCACAAACCCAGCAAATCATGTTTGTGCAGCCCGATAGCAAGGCGCAGCACAGTTTGAGTTTTGATCACCTCATTGTTGCCGCGGGCGCAGGGCACAGCTATTTTGGCCATGATGAATGGGAGCAGCATGCGCCTGGCCTCAAAACATTGCAAGATGCGCTTGCCCTGCGGCGCAAAATTTTGATGGCGTTTGAAGCAGCGGAGGCTCAAGGTGATGCTGCGCGGCGTGAAGCGATGATGACCTTTGTGGTTATCGGCGCAGGCCCCACAGGTGTAGAGATGGCCGGCACGCTCTCCGAGATTGCGCGGCATACCTTGCAGCAAGAGTTTCGCCGAATCAATCCTGCAAGCGCCAAAGTGATCTTGGTGGAAGGTGGCGAGCGTGTGCTCAGTGCCATGCCGCCGGTATTGAGCCAAAAGGCGCTGCAGCAGCTGAGCGCGCTGGGTGTCGAGGTGCGGTTGAATGCAAAGGTGACGCAAATCGATGCGTTGGGCATCTGTGTGCAAGCCAAGGCTGCCCAACCTGATTTAGATGATAAATCAACGAATTGCCGGCAAGATGTCAGCACAGTTAGCTATCGAATTAATAGCGAAACGGTGATCTGGGCGGCAGGCGTTGCCGCATCGCCATTGGGCCGGCAACTGGCAGCCGGCACGCTCTGCGAGCTCGATCATGCAGGGCGCGTGAAGGTGCAGCCGGATTTGAGTTTGGCGAATGCGTCGCATATCAGCGTGATTGGCGATATGGCCAGCTTGATGCGGTCAACCCAAGGGCCGGATGGAAGAAAAATCAACGCCATGGTTCCCGGCGTATCGCCAGCGGCCAAGCAAATGGGGCGCTGCGCTGCGGCCAACGTTTTGCGCCGCCTCCAAGGCCAGAGCACACGCGATTTTTCTTATGCAGACTATGGCAACCTCGCCACGATTGGCCGCAATGCTGCCGTGGTGGATTTAGCGACGCCAATAGGATCGCTGCGGTTTTCAGGCCGAATGGCTTGGCTGTTCTGGCTTTTTGCCCATATTTATTTTCTGATTGGCTTTCGCAACCGCTTTGTGGTTTTGGCTGATTGGGTGAGCGCACACATGAGCTTTTCGCGCAGTGCGCGCGTGGTGGCAGAGACGGCATCGCCGCGCTAAAAATCAGCCCATGGCAACAGTTCAGAGCGCTGGCGCCCTGTCTGGGATAATGAGGTGCTATGAGTGGCAATACCTTTGGGCATTTGTTCGCAGTGACGAACTTTGGTGAATCGCATGGCCCGGCGATTGGGTGTGTGATTGATGGCTGCCCGCCGGGCTTGGCGCTGAGCGAGGCCGATATTCAGCCCGATTTAGACCGCCGCCGCCCTGGCACAAGCAAATTCGTGACGCAGCGCAATGAGCCGGATGCGGTACAAATTCTCTCAGGCGTGTATGAGGGCAAAACCACCGGCACGCCGATTTGCCTGATCATTCACAACACCGATCAGCGCAGCAAAGATTATTCAGAAGTGGCCGCCAAATTCCGCCCCGGCCATGCAGACTACACCTACATCCAAAAATACGGCCTGCGCGATCCGCGTGGTGGCGGGCGATCTTCTGCGCGGCTGACTGCGCCAATGGTCGCTGCTGGCGCCGTGGCCAAAAAGTGGCTCAAAGCAAAATATGGCACCGAGTTTCGTGGCTGTATCTCGCAGATTGGCGAGTTGGCAGTGGGGTTTGAGAGCTGGGCTTATGTCAATGAGAATCCGTTTTTTGCGCCGCTTGCAGATGTATCTGCGCTTGAAGATTACATGAACACGCTGCGCAAGAGCGGCGATTCATGCGGTGCAAAATTGCGTGTGACTGCCAGCAACATGCCGGTTGGCTTAGGCCAGCCGCTGTTTGACAAACTCGATGCGGACATTGCCTACGCGATGATGGGCGTGAATGCGGTGAAAGGTGTAGAGATCGGCGCGGGCTTTGCAAGCATTGCGCACACCGGATCGATGCATGGTGATTCACTCACTCCGCAAGGTTTCAAAGGCAACAACGCAGGCGGTGTGCTGGGCGGTATCAGCACGGGGCAGGATTTGGAAGTGTGCGTAGCCATCAAGCCCACCAGCTCCATCCTCGTGCCGCGCGAGACGATCACATTGCAAGGTGAGGCTGCAGAAGTCATCACCAAAGGCCGGCATGACCCCTGCGTAGGCATTCGCGCTACGCCGATTTTGGAAGCCATGCTTGCGCTGGTCGTCATGGAGCATGCTTTGGCGCATCGTGCGCAATGCGGCGATGTGGTGAGCAGCACGCCGGTGATTGCTGGGGCGGCTTAATTCACATGCAATCAGAAGGCGCAGCCACCACGCGCCAACTCATTCCCTTCGCGGCGCTCTCAGCCGCGTATTTCTCACACATCGGCACAGTGAACACCTTCTTGAGCCTGTGGCTCAAAGAGTTGGGTTACGGCGTGGCGCTGATTGGTGTGATTGCATCGATTCAATCCTTCTCGCGCTTGGCTGCGCCTTATGCCTGGGCATGGCTGGGCGACCGCACAGGGCAGCGGGCGCTCATGCTGCGCATCGCCACGGTGTTGGCCTTTCTCGGCTCACTGGGCATGTGGTGGCAGGGCGGAGGATTTTGGTGGCTGATGACTTGTTTGTTGTTCATGTATCTGAACAACAGCGCTTTGATGCCGATGAGTGAATCGGCGCTGGCGCAAGTGGTCACGCGCGGTGGTGTGTTGGATGTGCGCCGGCATGGGCGCGTGAGGTTGTGGGGCTCGCTGGGCTTTATGGCGGCGGTCTTGGGCGCAGGCGCATGGTTTGAAGCCTTTGGGATGAAGCACTTTCCACTGATCGTGACGCTGGGTTTGGTGTTGCTCATGATGAGCGCATTTTCGATTCCTGATTTGCGCGAAACTGAAGCGCACGCCACGGCCAATGCGCCGATTTGGCAGACGCTGCGCCAAAGATCGGTGGCTTGGTTTTTTGCATCGATGGCGCTGCATGTGCTCTCGCATATGGGCATGTATGTGTTTTTTTCGCTCTATGCTGATGAGCAGGGCTACAGCAAAACCATGATTGCGGTCTTGTGGTCGGCGGGTGTGATTGTGGAGATTGTTTGGTTTCTGACGCAGGGCCGCTGGCTGCCGCGCTTCTCGCTCACAGCTTGGCTCGTGCTCTGCTGCGGCGTGGGCGCACTGCGATTTGCTTTGACTGCCGGCTTAGGCGGCACGCTGTGGATCTTGCTGGCCGCGCAGGCGCTGCATGCCATCACGTTTGCAGCGCATCACACCGTGTGTACCGCACTGATTTCTCATCATTTTCCAGGCAGGATGCGCGGGCGTGGTCAAGCGCTTTACACCGTGATCGGCTATGGTATTCCGGGGGTGCTGGGCAGCTGGGCGGGCGGATTACTGAGCGAGATCTATGGGCTGCGCAGTATTTTTTGGATTTCATCGGGCATTGCGCTGTTGGCTATGCTGGCCAGCTTCAAGGTGTGGCGCCTGCATCACCCTGCTGGCCACCCCAGCGAAACTTCAGCTCACTGATCAGCGCCACGGCCACCAGTGCCAGTGCCGCGCCAGCCAGCATGCCCCAGCTCACGGGCTCGCCTAAAAACAGATGCCCCCAGAGCACGCCGAAAATCGGAATCATAAAAGCCGGCGTGAGCGCCGCCGCGCTAGAAATATGCCGCATGATACGCAAGCACCACCAATACGCCAGCCCTGAAGTGACGATGCCCAGCAGCGCGACGATAGAAAGCGCTTGCAGCGTGAACTTGGCCTGCGGCACGGCCGGCAGCGCCAAGGGTATCAGCAGCGCAAATGAACCCAAATGGGTGAATGTAGCCACTGGCAGAGGCTCTAGCTGCGTGAGTGCACGTTTGGTCAGTGGCGTGGCCAGCCCGTAGCAAGCCGCAGCCAGCAAACAGGCCGCGCAAGCGAGCATCACCGCGGGTGTGAGCTCAATTGGCCCCAGCCGCACAATCAGTGCAATGCCAAGCATGCCAATGAAGCAGCCCAGCAGCTTGCGTGCATTGAGCGTATCAACTTTGAGCCATGCGCCAAACAAGCAACCAAACACCACATACATGGTGTTGATCAAGGCGCTGTAAGTCGAAGGCAAATGCAGGCTCGCCCAAGCAAACAACACAAAGGGCAGGGCTACCGCAGTGACCGCAATCAACAGCAACGAGCGCCATTTCTCCCAAGGCCAGCGTTGCTTCAAAAGCAGCATCAAGCCTCCGAGCGCCAATGTCGCTAAACCTACCCGTAAACCAGCCAGCACCGTTGGCCCCAAAAGCGGGCTGGCGATACGAATGAACAAAAATGAAGCACCCCAGAGCGCCGACAGCGCAACGAGTTGCGCAAAAGAAGACAAGCTCATGCCTGAGATTTTATGTTTTCTGCCGTGTCGCGGTTGTGGCAATCACAAAGTCCTCCCATAATGGCGCTTTTAAGCACCATGCAGATATATGTTCCAGTCTCTTAAAAACGCCCTTGGCCTGGGCAAAGAAAAAGACGAGTTGCCCAGCACGCGATCACCTGCATCTGTGGCAGCGAGCCAAGCCAACTCTCAATTTGGAAAGATTTCTCAGTGGGCCTCCTTGCAAGGCATGACAGTCAGCGAGCGCGGCAAAGGCTACAGCATGGAAGGTCAAATCCATGGCAAGCCATGGCGCTTGGAGCAGGGAAAGCCTTCGCGCGATTTCATCCACGGTTTGGAGCTGCGTATTCGTGGTGAGATGGGTTTGCGCGAAGATGTGGCCGTGATGGTGATGACGCGCAGCCTCAAAAATGAGCTGGACAAGCGTGCCTTCTCGCTCTATACCGACACGCTGCAAACCCAAGTGGATCCGCATTTGCCTGAAGAGATGCGCTGGCTCTCGATGTATGAAGAGGTGGGCTGGGAAAGCCTGGGTCAAGTCTTTCTGGATCACTATGCCGTGCTTGCTGATGAGCGCGACAACGCCATGGCTTGGCTCACACCTGAGTTGGCAGGCCAGCTTTTGGCTTGGCCAAGTTCGCAGCAAAATGTGCCCAGTGTGTTGATGGTCTTGCGCGGCAAGGTGTATTTGCGCATGCAAATCTCCGAAGCAGACATACCCACTCTAGAGCATGCGACGCGTGTCTTCACCACGGCCAGCGAATCGGGCATAGAAGCATTTCCATCAATCTAACGGTTGGATTTGTTTGCTACTATTTTGGTAGCAAACTTTACCCATTGCATGCCGGCAAACCGCTGTTTATAAGATTTTTTCGAGCAAGGTATTGAGCCTGGCGGGATCAAGCGGCTTGCTCATGGCTGCACAGCCATTGACTTTGGCGCTCATGCGCGTTGTTAAGCTGAGGCGGTTTTGTATGACGATCTTCAAGCGCGGGCTGCCTACAGATGGCAAGATGCTCCACGGATCGCCGCCAGGCAAATCCAGATCAAGAATCACAATGTCGTAGCCCAAGCGTTGCATGCGCTCAGGTGAGAGAAAATCTTTGGCTTCAAAGAAATTGGCTGCTTCATCGATATGGGTGATGCCATACGAGGCCAGCTTGGTGCGCAAATACATGCGTGTGGGGCTGTCGGCATCGGCCAGCAAGACGCGGCGTAAATCATGCTCTGGAAAGAAATGCGCACCCGTTGATTCCAGCACCGAAGGCCACGTATCGCCACCCAAATCCACATCCAGCTCATCGCGCGGGGTGAAATATTCGTCCATGGCATCCAGCACCGTGGGCCATGCAATCGGGCGCAAGAAGGCATCCCATGCTTTGGCTGGAGAGATGGATCCCACCCAAATGATGCCAATACCGCCCAAAGCTTCAATTTCTGCCAAAGCTTCGCTGGCATCTGGGCTGGCACCGTCAATCAAGGCGAGGCGAGGCGCGGTGGGTGATGTGGCGATCCAAGGCTCATAGCTCCATTCTCTGGCAGATTGTTGATCTTGAGACAGCCGAAACATGGTGTTGAGAGCATGCCGCTCAACACCCGAAAAACCCACGACCCTGACATAAACGCGTTGCATCATTCACAAATCATAGCCGCTGATGTGGCTTCTGTGACAAATCTCACACTTTTCTTCGCAGCGCAGCAGGATTGGGATGTGAACAAGCGACACATTCGGTGAATTTGCCAGTGCTGGGATGTAGAGTGCAACTAGAGTGCTTGGCAAATACTTGTCAGGCCAGCCAGCATGTCTTGGAATCGCATGGCTTGGCAAGTGGCCAGCCCAGCCGCTTTCGCTTGCTCTGGCAAATAGGGTAGATGCACAAAGCCAGCGGGTGTTTTTTGGCTTCGCAATGCATGCATCAGCGAGAAGAAGACATGATTGCAAACAAAATGTCCGGCTGTGCTGGAGAGCTCAGCACGGATGCCTTGCGCAAGCACAGCATCTCTCATGGCTGCCACGGGCAGCGTGCTGAAGTAAGCGGCGGGGGCTGTTTTGAGGATGGGTTGCCCAATGCGCTGTTGGCCAGCGTTATCTGGCAAAGCGGCATCATCCCAGTTCACGGCGATGCGCTCGATGCTGATGGCGCTACGGCCTCCGGCTTGGCCGAGGCAAACGATGGCCAGCGGCTGATATTCGCGTATCAAGGTGCGCAGCATGCGCACGGAGCGGCCATATTCACAGGGCAACACATGGCCAGCGATGCGCCAAGCGCCAATGTGTTGGCCATGCAAAGCTGAAGCGATCGAGGCGCTGGGATTCAGAAGCTGCGCACCCGGATCATCTCCAAAGGGCTCAAAACCAGTGATCAAAAGCGTTTTGAGTGGTTGATGTGAATCTGTCACGCGAGTCTTGGATGATTGTGCTGACGGCATATCCACCATTGAATCACATGATGGAGTGTCTGAACAAGCCGTGGTGAGTCGGCTTGTGTGTCATTTCATGATGGCGTGACTTCTTGGGCGTGAGCCTCGGTGTACGATGAGGGTATTCAATTCGAGGAGACAGCACCATGAAATGGGAAGGCAATCGCCAATCAGACAACGTAGAAGATCGCCGAGATCAAGCGGGCGGCGGCGGCGGGGGCGGCTTCAGAATGGGCGGCGGCAAAGGCGTAGGCCTCGGCACGATTGTGATCGCGCTGGTCGCAGGCTGGATTTTCGGCATCAACCCCATGACTGTGCTCGGTGTTTTGGGCGGTGGTGGCAGCGAAGTCGCGCCACAGGTGCAGCAGTCACCCGCCAAGCGCCCGCCGAAAGACGATGCGATGGCTTCTATGGTGAGCACGGTTCTCGCAGACACAGAGGATGTGTGGGGCGAAATTTTCAAGCAAGCCGGTGCGCAATATCCTGCGACCAAGCTCACTCTTTTTCGCGGTGCCACACAAACCGCTTGCGGCGCGGGCCAAGCGGCGATGGGCCCGTTTTACTGCCCGGCAGATAAAAAAGTCTATATTGATCTTGGCTTCTATGAGACGATGAAAAACAAGCTTGGCGCACCAGGCGACTTTGCGCAAGCCTATGTGATTGCGCACGAAGTGGGCCACCACGTGCAAAACCTGCTGGGCACGAGCGGCAAGGTCGATGCGATGCGCGGCAAGGTCAGTGAGCGCGAGCAAAATCAGCTCTCGGTGCGGCTTGAGTTGCAAGCCGATTGCTACGCCGGCGTGTGGGCGCACCACACACAAAAGAAATATGCCGCGCAAGGCAAACAGTGGCTAGAGAAAGGCGACATTGAAGAAGCGATGAATGCCGCCCAGCAAATCGGTGACGATGCCCTGCAGCAAAAAAGCCAAGGCCGCATCGTGCCCGATAGCTTCACCCACGGCACGAGCCAGCAGCGCATGCGTTGGTTCAATCAAGGTATTCAAACGGGCAGTGTGAAAAGCTGCGATACGTTCTCAGCTAAACAACTGTGATGCTCAGAGCCACTTCTGCATAAAAGTGGCTGTTCCTGCTTTGGGGTCTAGTGCATAGGGCGCGAATCCGAAGCGCTCGTAGCTTTTCATTGCTACAGCATTGCCCGTCAGCACTTCAAGCGTGATCTTGCATGCTTTGCGTGCGCACCCTTCAGTTTCCACGGCTTGCATGAGCGCTTGCCCCACGCCTTGGCCGCGCCAATCGCTGTGAACCACGATGTCGTGAATGTTGATCAGCGGAGCGGCTTTGAAGGTGCTGTAGCCTTCGAAGCAATTGGCCAGGCCCACGGCTTGCTCACCGAGAGAGGTTTGCGCCCAAGCGATGAAGCTGAATGCAAATGGGCGGTTGCCAAGTTCGTCGCAGAGCCGCTTGAGCACGTCAATAGCGAGAGGTGCGCCGCCGCCCATCGGGTCTCGGGCGTAGTGATCAAGCAGAGCAGGCAGCGCAGCCCGGTCTTGCGCTGCGGCGTAATCGACGCGCCGCGTGATGAATTCCATGCTCATGTGCTTTGCGCTTTCAGGCGTAATCGCTCACGGGAATGCAGCTGCAAGCCAAGTTGCGGTCGCCATACACGTTGTCTAAGCGGCCTACGGGTGCCCAGTATTTGCTGTGATTTTTAGCGCTCAGTGTGGCGCTGGCCACGCTTCGTGGGTAGGCGTGTTTCCACTCATCGCTGCTCACCGTTTGCGCGGTGTGTGGGGCGTTTTTCAGCGGGTTATCGTCAGAAGGCCATCGGCCTTGCTCGATCTCCGAGATCTCGGCGCGAATGGCAATCATCGCGTCGATGAAACGATCAATTTCGCGCAAATCTTCACTCTCAGTGGGCTCAATCATCAACGTGCCGGCCACGGGAAAGCTGAGCGTCGGCGCATGGAAGCCGTAGTCGATCAAGCGCTTGGCTACATCTTCAGCGCTCACGCCGCAGCTGTCTTTCAGAGGGCGCACATCGATGATGCATTCATGCGCCACGTAGCCTTCTTCGCTGGCGTAAAGCGTCGGGAAATGGCCTTTGAGGCGGGCGCTGATGTAGTTGGCGCTCAGGATGGAAATTTCGGTCGCATCTTTCAAGCCCTCAGCGCCCATCATGCGGCAATACATCCAGCTGATCGGCAGCACGGCGGCATTGCCCAGTGGCGCGGCACTCACTGCGCCAACACCCTTGGTGTGCACGCCGCCAGTGGCATGGCCTGGCAGAAAAGGCACGAGATCTTCCACCACGCAGACCGGGCCAACGCCGGGGCCGCCGCCGCCATGCGGAATGCAGAAGGTTTTGTGGAGATTCAGGTGACTCACATCGCCGCCGAATTCGCCCGGCGCAGCCACGCCGACCAGCGCATTCATATTCGCGCCGTCCACGTACACGCGGCCACCGTGCTCGTGCACCAAAGCGCACAGCTCTTTCACGCTGGTTTCAAACACGCCGTGGGTGCTCGGATACGTAATCATCGCAGCCGCAAGATTCGCGCTGTGTTGCTCGCATTTCGCCCGCATA
>JANNED010000162.1:0-7183 GCA_031388245.1 Variovorax sp. | reverse complement strand
GGCACACCGACGACTCCCTTCACGTCTTGCCAAGCATGATCCGAGGTAACAGCTGTGCCTTGCATGAGTTGGGTGAGCGCGAGGCAGGCGCGGTCGCCCAGTGATAGGCCTGAAGATTTCGTCAGCGGGCGCAGCGCCGCACAGGCCACCGCCTGCTCGTGGTTGAAGTCAATCACATCAATGTCAAATTGCCTGCAAGCCCGATCAAGCTGCGCAGGCGGCAAGCCTAAATCGAGCAATCGTGTGGCCACCTCGGCCATGTTGACGCTGCTGATCACGCAATCTTGGGTTTGGAGCAACTCCATCACTTCGTCCGCGCCGATTTCGCCCTTACTCACCGCAAGCAGCGCTGATGAATCCATCACATGAATCACTTCGCATCCTCCCGAGCGGCTTCCGCGCGCCGCTCAGCGATGAATTCGTCCACCGTATCCCGCCCCGGTGTAGGTGGCAACATCTCTGCAAAAAATTTACGTATATTGATCGAACGCTGCTTGGCAGAGGTCAAAATCAAGCTTCCATCCTTGACTTCTACATAAATTTTGGATTTCGGCTTAAACCCCAGCTCCTCGCGCAATTGCGCAGGAATGAGAATCCTTCCGTTGTCTGACATCGCTAAAGAACTCATACTGTTATTCCTTTTGTGGCACAACGCCTAAAATATAGCAAATTCTGTAAATCTGTCAATTCTCTTAAATTTGTCAAAACCCATCATGCTCGCCAAACGCATCATCCCCTGCCTCGACGTGACTGGAGGCCGCGTCGTCAAAGGCGTGAATTTTGTAGAGCTGCGCGATGCAGGCGACCCGGTAGAAATTGCCGCGCGCTACAACGAGCAAGGCGCAGATGAACTCACCTTCTTAGACATCACCGCCACCAGCGATGGCCGCGATGTGATCCTGCCCATCATCGAAGCCGTGGCGGCGCAGGTGTTCATCCCGCTCACCGTGGGCGGCGGTGTGCGCACCGTGGATGATGTGCGCCGCTTGCTCAATGCGGGGGCAGACAAAACCTCCTTCAATTCAGCAGCCATTGCCAACCCGCAGGTGATAGCGGATGCATCCGCCAAATACGGTGCGCAATGCATCGTGGTGGCGATTGATGCCAAAAAGCGCAGCATGCAAGACGAAGCAAGACTCGATGCTCATGGCCAAGCAGCGGGCCCCGGCTGGGATGTCTACAGCCACGGTGGCCGCAAAAACACAGGGCTGGACGCCGTGCAATGGGCTGCAAAAATGGCGCAACTCGGCGCAGGCGAAATCCTGCTCACCAGCATGGATCGCGATGGCACCAAATCTGGCTTCGATTTGCAGCTCACCCGCGCCGTGAGCGATGCGGTGAGCGTGCCCGTGATCGCCTCCGGCGGCGTCGGCACACTCGCCCATCTGGCCGATGGCATTCAAATCGGTGGCGCCGATGCCGTGCTCGCAGCGAGTATCTTCCACTACGGTGAATTCACAGTCAGCCAAGCCAAAGCCTTCATGGCCAAGCGGGGTATTCCCGTGCGGCTGTGATGCTTTGCGATCAACCGTTTATATCTTGCTCAGCCTGAGCCAGCGTCTGCATCAGGTCCGCGAACGCTGGCGGCTCGGTCATAAACATCGGGCGCATGGTGGCATAGTCTTGCGCTAGATCGGCTTGTCTTGTCTTAGGCGGTAGCAATCGAAACGAGCCCGGAATCGCCAAATCGTAGCGCGCCCAGCTTCGCGCGAAGACGCGGCTTTTCCAATCCACCACGCGGGCGCATTGCGCCTTGTCAGCCAAGAATTGCGCAGCCTTGGGGTGCATCAGCAGTTTGGCCATGTCAAAGTAATGGCGGGCATAGCGGCTGGGTGTGGGCGATGCAACGGGGCGATGGTATTCAGCGTGCAAAATGGTAGCCTTTTCCCAGAAGGTGCGCTCTAGCTCCAGCGCAGTCACGCTGCAATTCCAGCTTTCAAACAAAGCGGCGTAGGCGTTGGCAATCAACGTCTTCAGAAAACCGATCAATCACCCCAAATACTTTGGAAAGCGACGTGCCGCCTTTGAACACCAAATGCGGCGCGAGCTTGGGCAGGGTGAACAGCAAGCCCAGCAGCCAGCTGACCCAGAAATCTTTTTCTATGATGACGGCTTCTGTTTTCAGCTTTAGCGCGGCATCCCGGTAAGCGAGCCGCCGATCTTCGTCTGATAGTTTTAAGAAATTGTTGTTCATGGTTTGGCTACTTCTCTGAAATGGGCATGCATCCAAGCGGGCGCTAGGCTCAAATCCTTCAATATTTCGGCTCGCTCTTTTGCAGGAATCCTACTGCGCAGTCGCTCAATATGCTTGGGCATCACATGCACTTGCCCCATACTGCGAAAAGCTTGAATCAGAAGCCCACTCAACTTATCCGCCGCCGCCATGTGGCGAGGTGTCGTGCGTTTGAAAACGATTTGCGTAGGGCCCACTTTGACATTGCGACTTGCACCATCGGTTAGATACACCACTTGCGCTGGCACTTGCTCTGAGATGCCCAGCAGATTAGCTGCATAAACGCCCGTGGGCTGCAAGCGCAAACCATCTTTGCGCGCGATAGCATCGGCCACGTTCTCGATAGGAGGCCAAAGCAATCCCAGCACTGGATGATGACGCGGCACGTCATACAAACCCCTGCCCAGCATGCGCAATGTGCCTGAAGCCTTATATCGCTTGAGTGCCGTCGCCACCGCATCGCGGCTACCCAAATCCACGAAATCGGCAGGCGTGGACACCCAATCTGATGGTTTAGATTGGATACGCTTTAAGATAAGCGCGTCAGTGGAATTGCTATGCTTAGCCATTTATGCCACGAAAAATATCATATATTTGTGGCAAAAACAAGTGTTTTCAGTCAATTAACCCAGCCCAAAGCTTCATCACCTCTGCCAACATCCCTACATATCCCTCATCTGTTGCAATGCGCGGATTGCAGGCTATGAAGCCACTTTATGCGAGTGCGCAGGCATTCAAACCGGCGTCGCCGATGCCGTGCTAGCCGCCAGTATTTTTCATTACGGCGAATTTACTGTGCAGCAAGCCAAAGCAATTCATGGCGGGGCGCGGGATCGCCGTGCGGCTTTGAATTAGTGCTGAATTTCGCCACTTCCCCTTATTGTAGTTACATAGTTAGCTACTGAATACATAGCGCACATTGCGCATATCGTATCGGCACAGTGCGGCCTAGTCGACGCAAAGAGCATGCCAACACCCCCTACAATCTCCACATTGATACATGTTTGAAAGGCTTGCGGCATGAAAAGGGTTTTGGTGTTGGGAGCGGGCGGTATGCTGGGCTCCACCCTCATGCGCACGCTGCCTGCTTTGCTCAGCTGCGAGGTCTTAGGCACGCTGCGCCAACCCACCCAGCTGGCCAAAGTGGCGGCTCAGCGCCTGCTCACAGGCGTTCATGCCGATGATTTTTCTAGCGTGGAGCGCGTGCTCGACAGCGTCAAGCCCGATGCCTTGATCAACTGCATTGGCCTGATCAAGCAGCAGAGTGAAGGCCAATCGGCGATTCCATGCATTCAAATTAATTCACTCCTGCCGCATCAGCTTGCCGCTGCTTGCCAGCCGCGCGGCATACGCCTGATTCATGTGAGCACAGATTGCGTCTTCTCGGGCCAGCGCGGTCATTACACCGAGCAAGATGTCCCCGATCCACCCGATGTGTATGGCCAATCCAAGCTGCTCGGTGAAGTGCATCAAGGCGGGCTCACGCTGCGCACCTCCATCATCGGCCATGAGCCGTCGGGCAAATCGCTCAGCCTGATCGACTGGTTTTTGGGTGCAAAAGGCGATTTGCGCGGCTTCACCCGCGCCATTTACAGCGGCTTGCCCACCGTGGAGCTGGCGCGCGTGATGGCGCTGGTCTTGCGCGATCATCCCCAGCTCCAAGGCCTGCATCATGTCTCGGCCGAGCCAATAGACAAACACAGCCTCTTGCAAATCGTGCAGCGCATCTATGGCAAAACAGATGCCACGCTCCAGGCTGATAGCAGCTTCGTCATTGATCGCAGCTTAAACAGCCAAGCCTTTCGTACCCTCACCGGCTGGACTCCCCCCGCTTGGGAATCCCTCATCATCTCCATGCACCAGGATCACATCGCATGACCAACCTCGCTACCCTCAACGCCCAGCCCATTTTTGAAGGCCAAACCGTGCTGCTTACTGGCGGCACCGGCTCGCTGGGCAAGATCATGACCAAAACCTTGCTCTCTGGCGCTTGGGGCATGCCCAAAAAGATCATCATCCTCTCACGGGATGAAGCCAAGCAGCATTTCATGCGCCTTGATTACGAAGCGCTCAACAAATCCAGCCCTGGCTCGGGCGAGCAGGCTTTGTTTAACAATTTCAAGCGCCTGCTAGAGTTTCGCATTGGCGATGTGCGCGATTACGCCAGCCTGTGTGGCGCGGTGCGCGATGCCAATATCGTGATCAATGCCGCCGCGCTCAAGCAAGTGCCGGCCTGCGAATATTTCCCCTATGAAGCCGTGCAAACCAATATTGCTGGCGCACAAAACGTGATCCGCGCTGTGTTGGAGGTTGGCCAGCATGTCTCTACCGTGGTGGGTGTCTCTACCGACAAAGCCTGCAAGCCCGTCAATGTGATGGGCATGAGCAAGGCCATGCAAGAGCGCTTGTTTATTGCCGCCAATCTGCAATCCAAAACCACCAAATTCATCTGCGTGCGCTATGGCAATGTGCTGGCTTCGCGTGGCTCGGTGATCCCGCTGTTTCATGCGCAAATTGAAGCCAACCGCAATCTCACCGTTACCACCGCCGACATGACGCGCTTTCTCATGCCCTTGTCGCGTGCGGTGCACACCGTTTGCACCGCCATCGCGCATGGCCGCCGCGGCGAAACCATCATCCCCATTGCCCCCACAGCCCGCATGATGGATCTGGCACAAGCCATGATCGGTGATCGCCCGCTAAAAATCGAGATCGTTGGCATTCGCCCCGGCGAAAAGCTCTACGAAGCCCTGATTTCAGAAGAAGAAGCCGTGCGCAGCCGCAAGCTCGATGATTATTACGCCATTGCGCCCATGCTCCCCGAGCTGCTAGAAGCCCCGCTGGGCGAGCCTGCTTTGCTGGGCGAATACAACTCCAATCTCGGCATGCTCGATCTGGCTGGCGTGAGCGCTTTGCTCTCAGAGCATCATCTACATTTTGGGGAGGTCGTCCGTGAAGGCCATGAAATTCTTGCGTAAATTCGCCCTCACCGTCAGCTTGGCCAGCCTCATCAGCTTGGGCATTCTGCCTGCCCAAGCCCAATCGCCCGCCCGGCCCTCAGCCGCGCAAGCAGCAGCAAGAGCGCAATCGGCGCAAGCAGCGCAGGGTGTGCAAGCCGCAGGGCAGCCAGCGCCCCAAGAGCAGCTCATGGCCCAGCTTTCCCCCGGCACTGCCGGCATTTTGCTCACCCAAGCCGATGCCGCGCGCACGCTGGGCGGCTACTGGCGCATCCATTGGGCCGAAGATGAACGCAATTTCGGCGTGTTGCAGATCACGGGCGTGAACGTGGCCGATAACCAAGCGGTGTTTGATGGGCAATACTCCCCCGATGGCCTGACCACCTGCCGCGCCACAGGCAGCTGGGTTTACAGCCTGCGCGCCGCCTACAGCAGCGGCGGAGCCACCGAAAGCCTAGAGCTGCCCAATATTTTGCGCATGCGCTTGGCCTGCCCAGGCCGCGACACCAGCATTGAAGGCTTTGTGGTGGTCAACACGCCTTTGGTGGTGATTGGCCGAGCCACCTTCAATGCCGCCAACCAGCGCCAGACCCTGCACGTCAAAATGCGTCGCTTTGCCTCTTCATTTTGAAGTGCAAAAAAACAACGGCTTACAAAAATGTGGTGCGCACGATACAGTTAGCTGTGTCTTTTGATGAGTACTGGTAACTTCCGTTGCTGCGATGAGCAATCTCGCTACAATAAAATCTTCCTGCTAGTAGGGGCTGCATGCTCTTACAAGTTTTTTTTGGTGTTTGCGCAACATCTGGAGGTTTATAACCATGCAAAAACCCACTAAGTACAACACACGTTCATTCGGTCGTGTTGGCAAAGCCGCCAGCGGTCTGCTCGGCAGCCTGTTATTTTCAGCCGGCTTCGTGATGACGCTGCCTACTTTCATCAGCACATCCGCAGTAGTGGGTGGCGCGGCGATGATCGGTGCTGCAATGTATTCACCTGATGTGGCTGCTCAAGCAGTTAGTCAAAGTCAAAGTGCAAGTTTGACTGCTATTACTGCTCCGGGTCTAACAGCTGGTATTAACACACTTGGCGTCAGTAATGGTTCAAACACCTCGGTGACGGCCAGTTTGACCGGAAACGCTACAGTTCAAGGCACGTTTGTTTCATCGGCAGCAAGCTATACCACTGCAGTTCCAGCCACTGTTACTTACACAGTTACTGGTAATTCTGTTGGTAATGCAACCTACACAGCATTAAGCGCCTCACAACCGGGTGCTACGTACTCTGCCACCTTCACAGGCGTAGGCGGCGTTACTTTCACTATTCCTGACAATATTGCTGTCACGATCAACGGTTCGGACACCGCTTCTCTTACTACCGGCGCTTCGATGAGCACCGTGACCGCGACCGCTACGCAAACCAGCTCTCTGGTGCAAATTACTGGCGCTAGCATGTCTTCCATTAGTGCAACAAACGTTCAGTTGTCTGGCGTTTCGGCTACTGGCGTGAGCTTGTCCAATGTGTCTGAAACCAATGTAAGCATTTCTAATGCCACCGCAACCAATCTGTCGATCTCGAACGGTACGGCTGGCAGCCTGTCTGTTTCTAACGGCACAGTGACCAATCTCAGTGCATCAAATGCAACCGCCGGTAATGTGAGTGTTACTGGTGCATTGACTGCCGCCACAGTTTCCGCCAACACCGTTTCTGCGCCAACAGTTATTGCCGGCACGGTCTCTGCTTCGAGCGTGACTGCAGGTACAGTTTCAGTTGCTAGCGCAGTTGCAGGTACGGTCTCTGCCGCCAGTGTGGTCGCAGGTACAGTCTCTGCTGCAAGCGCCGTTGCAGCCAATGTCTCTGCTGGTAACGTGACTGTGACTGGCCAAGTCAGCGCAGCAACCGTGACCGCTGGTGCCGTCTCTGCCGGTAACGTGACTGTGACTGGTAACGCCAATGTCGCAGGTAACGTTTTGGTGACTGGTTCTGTGACTGC
>JANNED010000330.1:0-2802 GCA_031388245.1 Variovorax sp. | reverse complement strand
TCCCGATTGGGAAACGCTGCCCTATGATGCCTTTTCGCCGCACCAAGATTTGATCTCCGAGAGGCTGGCCACGCTTTGGCGAATTTTGCAGAGCAAAGATCGTGCGCATTCCATTGCGGGTAAGGGGCTCAGTCGTTCCGAAGACGCGGTGGATGTCGTCTTCATCCCCGCCACCACAGCGCTCTATCGCATCGCACCACCCAGCTTTTTAGCGGCCTACACGTTTTCCTTCAAAACCAAGCAAAAGCTCGATGAAGCGAAATTCAAAGCGCAGCTGACGCTCGCTGGCTACCACCATGTCACGCAAGTGGTCAGCCCCGGCGAATATGCCGTGCGCGGCTCTCTGATTGATCTCTTCCCGATGGGCAGCCCCGTGCCGTATCGGGTGGATTTATTCGACGATGAAGTCGATTCGATTCGCACCTTTGATCCCGATACGCAACGCAGCTTGTATCCTGTGCCCGAAGTGCGCCTGCTGCCCGGGCGCGAATTTCCACTGCATGATGATGCACGCAAGCAATTCCGCAATCAGTGGCGTGCGCTGCTCGATGGCGATCCAACAAAAAGCCGCATTTACAAAGACATGGCCAATGGCGTGGCCACGGCGGGCATTGAATATTATTTGCCGCTTTTTTTTGATGAGCTCGCCACGATTTTTGATTACTTGGGCGGCAGCGAGCGCGCCACGCTCGTGCTTCACAGCGATTTAGAGAGCAGCTTCTCGCGCTTTTGGATCGACGCGAAAGAGCGCTACTCGATGAGCCGAGGCGATCCAGAGCGCCCGCCTCTGCCGCCTGAATCGCTTTTTCTCTCCAGCGAACAGTTTTATGGGTTTTGTAATGGTTTTGAGCAGTTAGCCGTCAAGGATACAGAGCAGGACGCTACTGAATTCATAGCATCCGCTTTGCCTTACCTTGCGAGCCAAAGAGACAGCGAAGAGCCGTTGATCCAGCTTAAAGCACATTTGCAAACCAGCAAACATCGCGTCTTAATCGCTGCTGAGAGCGAAGGCCGGCGCGAGAGTTTGATGGATTTTCTGCGAGCCAGCCATATCGTGCTGCCGGTTTTTGACAGCCTCGCTGATTTTCAAGCCAGCGATGAGAAGGCCGGCATGGTGGTCGCGCCGCTGGCCGCTGGCTTTGCTTGGAATGAAGGCGGCATTGATTTCATCACCGAGACTGAGCTTTTCGCCGCGCAAGGCGGCGTGCGCCGGCGAAAGAAGCAGGAGCAAGCCAGCGATGTCGAAGCGCTGATCAAGGATCTCTCCGAGCTCAAAGTGGGCGATCCTGTGGTGCACACGCAGCATGGTATTGGGCGCTACAAAGGGCTGGTGAATCTCGATGTCGGCCAGAAGAATCCCGATGGCTCGGCAGCCGTGCAGGAGTTTTTGCATTTACTCTATGCCGATGATGCCGTGCTTTATGTGCCAGTGAGCCAGCTACACAACATTGGCCGCTACACAGGCGTATCTGCCGATGAAGCGCCGCTGCACAAATTGGGCTCAGGCCAATGGGAGAAAGCGCGGCGCAAAGCCGCTGAGCAAATTCGCGATAGCGCCGCCGAGTTGCTCAACATCTATGCCCGCCGCGCCACACGCCAAGGCCATGCGTTCAAATATTCGCCCGATGATTACGAAGCGTTTGCAAAAGCTTTTGGCTTTGAAGAAACGCCGGATCAACGCGCCGCGATTCATGCCACCATTCAAGACATGATCTCGCCTAGGCCGATGGATCGCTTGGTCTGCGGCGATGTGGGTTTTGGCAAAACTGAAGTGGCGCTCAGAGCAGCCTTCGTCGCTGTCACGGGCGGCAAACAAGTCGCCATTCTCGCGCCCACCACGCTGCTAGCCGAGCAGCATTTCCACACGCTCACGGAGCGTTTCTCCAAATGGCCGATCAAGGTGATGGAGATGAGCCGCTTTCGCAGCGCCAAAGAGATCACCGCCGCACTCAAAGGCATTGCCGATGGCAGCGTGGACATCATCGTCGGGACGCATAAGTTGCTCAGCGAGAAAACGAAATTCAAAAACCTCGGCCTGCTGGTGATCGACGAAGAGCATCGCTTCGGCGTGCGCCACAAAGAGGCGATGAAAGCCTTTCGCGCAGAAGTCGATGTGCTCACGCTCACGGCCACGCCGATCCCGCGCACGATGGGCATGGCGCTGGAGGGCATTCGCGATCTCTCCGTGATCGCGACAGCGCCGCAGCGCCGCTTGTCGATCAAAACTTTTGTGCGCAACGAAGGCAATGGCGTGATCCGCGAAGCGGTGTTGCGCGAGCTCAAGCGCGGTGGGCAGGTCTATTTTCTGCACAACGATGTGGCCACGATTGAAAACCGGCGGCAAAAGCTGCAAGACATCTTGCCCGAAGCGCGCATCGCAGTGGCGCATGGCCAAATGCCTGAGCGGCAGCTGGAGCGCGTGATGCGAGATTTTGTCGCGCAACGCTTTAATATTTTGCTCTGCTCCACGATTATTGAAACCGGCATTGACGTGCCGAGCGCCAACACCATTGTGATTTCTCGTGCCGATAAATTCGGCCTCGCACAGTTGCATCAATTGCGTGGCCGCGTGGGCCGCAGCCACCATCAAGCGTATGCCTATCTGATGGTGCCCGATACGGAAAGCCTGACCAAGCAAGCCACACAGCGCTTGGAGGCGATTGTGCAAATGGAAGAGCTCGGCTCCGGCTTTTATCTTGCCATGCATGATCTGGAGATTCGCGGCGCAGGCGAAGTGCTGGGCGAGAATCAAAGCGGCAACATGCTGGAGATTGGTTTTCAGCTCTACAACGAAATGCTCTC
>JANNED010000313.1:0-1806 GCA_031388245.1 Variovorax sp. | reverse complement strand
ACTGCACGGCTGCAACGTGCATCAAATCGCCCCACAGCACGAGTTTTTCACCCTTGCTTTCAACGATATACACGCTGTGACCGGCGGTGTGGCCGTGCGTGGCTTGCGAGCGGATGCCAGGCACCAGTTCAACGCCGCCTTCGAACGTTTTGAGCTTTCCTGCCGCGACGTACGGATTCACCGACGCCATCGCGCCCTGAAAAAATCCCTTCGAGTCTGCCGGTGCAGCATTCATCTTGGCCTCGGACAACCAGAAGTCGGTGTCCGCCTTGTCGATGCGTAGCGTGGCATTCGGGAAGGCAATCGCGCCACCGGCCATGAGCCCGCCCACGTGATCAGCGTGCATGTGCGTGATGTAAATCTCGTCAATCTGCTCAGGCTGGTAGCCAGATGCTTTCAGGTTGGTCAGCAGGTTGCCCAGCGTCGGGCCGAATAGGCCCGCCGCACCCGTGTCGATCAGCACCAGCTTGCTGCCGGTGTTGATCAGATACGCATTGACCGAAGTTTCAACCGGATAGGCGATACCGGCTCGTTTGAGCGCAGCGTCCACCTTTGCGGGTGTGGTGTTGGTCAGCAAGTCTTTCATCGGCAGTTTGACCGTGCCGTCGGAGATTGCCGTGACCTCAAAGTCGCCAAGCATCATGCGGTAAAAACCGGGTGCCTGCGTCTTAACCAGTGGCGCGGCAGCGACGGCCACACTCATCAACGGCGCGACCGGCGCGAAGGCCAATCCCGCGCCTAAAAGACAGATGGCAAGGACGGATTTAAGAGCCTGAAAAGGGCGGGACATCATGACTCCTGATGGAAAATTAAGCTTGCTGCGAGCGCGCATCCCAATGGCTACGCGAACTCGTAGCAAGTAGTTTTGCACATTCAGCTTTTAAGTCAACCCCTTTATAAATAGGGGCTAGCGCGTAATTTTGGCGTAAGTCGACCTTATGTCTATGTCACGCTATGCCCAAGCGAATCAACAGTCTCCGTCGAAAGTTGTCGCTACTAAACGGTGATTTTTTGCCCGCCAAAACTGGTGAACTCAAACGCTTTGAGCCAGCCTTGTTGCCCTTCAACGCACTTCATTTTCTCCGCCTTGAGCCACGCGGTGGCCACGCTTTCGCCCAGCAGCAAGCCCTGCCACGCATCGCTGCGCCAATGCACCCCCGCAAAATTTCGGCCCATCGACAGCGCCGTGGCCAGCTTGTTGAGTTCCGACAAAACGGTGGGCGTGGGCAGATTTGGATCAAGGCTTTCCCAGTCCTTGCCATCGCGGGTCGGTTGCAGTGGAAAGCGCAACTTGCGGTTTTCATCGAATAGGGCTTTGAGCACGGTCACGCAAGCACCCGCGACTGCCGCGTGGCCCGACGGATAGGCGGGATGAGGTGGCGCGCCTTCGGGGTACGCCTGTGGCAACAGCGCCGAGCCGAACTTGGCGCGCACCCGTTTTACGGCGTCCGAGTTCGTTATCAGCGGATGCACACCAGTGTTTTCACCGCGCACCGCTCGATCCACTAACGCGCCATATTCCTCGGGACGCAGCGCGCGATGGCGAATCCACTTTTCGTTCCAGCAGGCTTTGAATGCGCAGTCACTGACGCTGCCCATCGCGTTGTGAACGTAGGCGGGCCCCATCGAGACGAATCCGTTCATGGTGCGCGAGGTTTTGTACGGGTTGGTCGCAGGCCAGTTTTCGCGCGGGCGATGCGGATTGCCGAGCAGGATCGAGGCGGCGTTGATGAACGCCTGATACGAAAAGTCCCAGTGCACATATTCGCCGACATCGCGGGCCGAGCGCAGGTAATACAAATCACC
>JANNED010000309.1:0-13757 GCA_031388245.1 Variovorax sp. | reverse complement strand
GCATATATTATTCGCCGGCTAGAGGCCAAAACGAATCATAAAAGCATGAAAAAATCAGTCTCCGCGCACCACACCCTCACGGCGTGGATCTGCGCCGCCAAACCAGCCTGATCCGCCGCCAGAAGCAGGATTCAAATTAGCTCGGCCAATGGCTTGCAGGCCGCTGGTCATGGCTTGCTCACGCACTTCGTGGCCGCGAGATTTCAGGCTATCGACGGTGGATACGGGGAAGCGTTTTTCTTCGAGCAAGGTAGGCGCACCGCCTGCGCCAAAGTTGGGTAGATTGATAGCTTGCTGCGCATTCAAGCCCCAGTTGAGCATGCCGTAGGCCGTTTTGGCGGTGTAGTGAATGATGAGTGCGCCGCCGGGGCTGCCGCCTGTCATCACGACACGGCCATCGGCTTTGTCGAAAATAATCGTCGGGCTCATCGAGCTGCGTGGGCGCTTGCCGGGTTGCACGCGGTTGGCTACTGCCTTGCCAGCTGCGTCGTTGGGGTTGTAATTGAAGTCGGTCAACTCGTTGTTGAGCAAGAAGCCACCGCCAGCAGTAGGATTGCTCGGGTTGACCATTTGGCGAGATCCAAAAGCGTCTTCAATCGTCGTCGTCATCGACAGGGCGTTGCCATAGCCATCGATGATGCTGATGTGGCTGGTGCCGTATTCGGGCTGATCAGCTGCTTTGCCGAAAGCGGATTTAACGGCAGCAGGTTCGCCGGCTATGGCATCGCCCTTCATGCTGGTGGATTTGATGAGGCTGGCGCGCTGGGCCAGATAGGCGGCGCTAAGCATGGAATTCCAGTTGCCGCCCATTTTGCCGTCGGGTGCGGGCACGAAATCAGGGTCGCCGAGGTATTGCGCGCGGTCTGCAAAGGCAAGGCGCGCTGCTTCGGTGTAGAGGTGCAGCCAACCCGGGCCTGGGAGGCCATCGGATTCGAGAGCGATATTGCCCGCGTTGGTTTGCGCCAGTGTGCCAAGGATTTGACCCACGGCGATCATGCCCGACGATGGGGGCGGCATGCCGCAAATCACGTAATCTTTTTGGGTGGAGGCGCGATAGTCCATGCAAATCGGATCGCGTTTTTTCGGCTGGTAGCCGGCCATGTCAGCCATGGTGAGCTTGCCGGGATTGTCTTTGTGGCCTTGCACTTTATCCACGATGGCTTGCGCAATCGCGCCTTCGTGCATGGCTTTGCTGCCTTGCGTGGCGATTGCTTTGAGCACATCGGCATAGGCTTGGTTGCGCACATTGAAGCCCACATCGCGTGCATCGCCATCGGGTTTGTAGAAATAAGCTGTCGCAACGGGATCTTTCTTCAAATGCGCATCGGCTTTAACCAGCGTGTTCAGGCGCGGGCTGACTTGGAAACCGCCTTCTGCCAAGGCAATCGCTGGCTCGAAGAGCTTGGCCCATGGCAATTTGCCATGCTGCTTGTGCGCCATCTCCAGCATGCGCATGGTGCCGGGCACACCCACCGAGCGGCCACCGACCACGCCATCGTAAAAGGCCAATGGTTTACCATCTTTCATGAACAAGTTTTCATCCACGCCAGCCGGCGCAGTTTCGCGGCCATCGAAAGCTTCGGTTTTTTTGCCATCGTGGTGCAAGAGGAATGCGCCGCCTGCAATACCGCTCGATTGCGGCTCAACGAGGCCAAGCACGAGCTGCACAGCTATCGCTGCATCGACTGCGCTGCCGCCGGCACTCAGCACTTGGTAGCCCGCATCGGTGGCCAATGGGTTGGCTGCAGCGACGGCGAATTTGGAAGTGGCCCAGCCCGGCTTTTCGGTGATGCCGGAAGCGCCTTCTGGCTGCTGGAAGGGCTGGTAGCTGAAATTGCTGGGCGCTGTGGCACAAGCGGCGAGCAGAGCGGCGCTTGCGAGGCTGGAAAGTGTGAAGCTGCGGCGCAGGATGGTCATGTGTTGCTCCAAGAAATAAGGGACAGAGCACAGTCTAAACAAAAAAGCCTGCCACAGGGGAGCTGGCAGGCCTTGTGTACAGCGGAAATACCCTTGCGGTTCAGCTTTCAATCTGAGCAGCAATTAGCGAGCGGGCGCAGCCGCAGGATGCACGCTGCCGGGCGCCGCATCGATATAACCCATGCCGTCTTTCAATCCTTTTTTGCCCATGATTTGCCAAGCGGTGCGCTGCTCTATCAAGCGAGCCAACACTTCGAGCTCTTCGTCGGTATGGTTGATCGCGCCAGCAGGCGTGAGCAATTTGCCATTCACAGGGGCGGCTTCTCCCCAAAAGGCTTGGTGGTAATCGGCACGGGACAGTATCCGATCTGCACCTGCTGCCATATCCACCGTGCCATAGCAATTACAAAAATAACTGCGGAAATTCTGCTGTGGGCGTACTTCGGTGTACACACCCGTGCCGCGGATGCCTGCCGTGAGTGTAGGCGTGACGATCTGGCGATTGCTGCCCTTGCCCCAGACGCTAGCCACTGCTCCCGTGAGCAAGCGCAGCACGCTCACTGCGTTGAGCGATGCACCGCGCTCTACCGTGAGCCGTGAATTTTGACGAACTTGGAAAGAAGCATTGCCCACAACGAAGATCAGATTCGAGCCTGGCCCTGTTTCCAAGCGATCACCGGTTTGAATGATCGTTTGCGGCGTGAGGCGGCTGCCATTGACCTGCGCATCACCAAGCAGCTCGACCACGTTGCTGCGCTGCTGAGCATGCGCTGCGCTGTAGCCGCCCATGGCCGTCCATGCAGCGGCTGCAGTCACAAAGCTTCGGCGTTGAAACCAAAGCACTTCTTCTTCACTGCGGCCTTGCAAAATGTGTTGCGTCATGGTGTTGCTCCTTTTTGATCGGTGAAAAACATGTGTTTATGGCGTAGCAGGCTGCACTTCGCTAGGCGTTTCTTCGGTGTGTACGAAGCTGTCGCGGAAGGTGAAATACAACGAGCTGAAAAACATGGCTGCAACGGTGAGCACCATGGGCACCATGAGTGCTGCGGCAAGCGAGGGCGAATCCAACACCACTGCGATGCTGGTGATCACGACACCGCCCAAGGAAAACATGGCAAACCAGCCTAGGCCATAAGCCAAATACGCCCAGAAATTTTTTGTGCAAGCCACGAGGCTGAAAAATACGGCCTTGGTGGGTGACACGCCATGCCAATGCACCAGCGCAGGCGCATGCCAAAACATCAGCGAGAGCGGCAGATACAAGCCCATCCCAATCAAAGCAGCTGTTTGGAATTGCGAGTCCTCCATCAGCTCTCTGCTGAGCTTGCCACCCATGATGTAGAGCTTGGCAAATTGGCCACCATCAAACAAAGCGGTAAATCCCATGATCAATAAAAAGCCAGCGGCATACATGCAGCCCAGCACAAGCATGGCACGCATGCGCTGCTTACCAGCGCGAAAGGCCGTAGCGAGTACTGAAGGCATCGGGAATTTGCCGCGCAGCGCCTCCAGTGTGGCCACCATGAGGCCCAGCGTGGCCGCTGGCACGATGGCCAGTGCCAATGCGCCGCCGATCAAAGGCAAGATGGAGGCGATAGAGACGATGGCCATGAACATAAAAAACAAACCGCCCAAAGCCAGCGGTTGCTTGAAAAAAGTCTTGATCCCGAGCTTGACCCAAGAGATACCGGCGCTGGCCGGGAGGATTTGAAGTTTCATGGATGTGTCATTCTGAGGCCAAGCAGGCGCATTCGTTCAAATACAGATTGTGAACTTGTTCACACCACAAGGCTTTGCATGCTGGGAGCGCGAGCACGAAGCACGCGCTCAAAATGCGTCGGATCATGCGCTTTGAGCATGCTGGCCTCGCGTGGCAAATGAAAATCCCACAATCTTGATGTCCAAAAGCGCAAGGCGGCAGCACGCAGCATGGCAGGCAGCAGGGTGCGCTCAGCGGCTTGTAAGGGGCGTGCGGATTGATAAGCTTGCAGGAATGCCTGCTGGCGCTCGGTATCTGGCTCACCCGTGACCAAATCAATGCACCAATCGTTCAAGCAAACTGCGATATCAAACACAAACGTATCGATGCCTGCAAAGTAGAAATCAAAAAAGCCAGTCAGCACCGTGCCTTCAAACATCACGTTGTCTCGAAACAAATCTGCATGCACCGGGCCTTTGGGCAGGGCGGCGTAAGCGGCACTGCTGGCGATGTGGTTTTGGTAGGCGAGCTCGGTCTTGATGAGCTGGGTTTGCTCAGGGGTTAGGTAAGGCAAGACAACGGGGATGGTCTCGTTCCACCACGGCAGGCTGCGCAGATTGGGCTGGGCTCTGGCGTAATCTTTTCCTGCGGTGTGCATGCGAGCCAGCATGACGCCTACCGTCGCGCAATGCGCAGGGCCGGGAGAGAGCTCGCTGGCCCCTTTCAGGCAATTCACCACGCAGGTCGGCTTGCCTTGCAATTCAAACAAAATATCGCCGGATCTGTCGGCCTGCGGATCGGGCACAGGGATGCCTCTGGAAGCCAAATGCTTCATCAAATACAGATAAAAAGGCAGCTGCTCGCGCGTCAGGCGCTCAAACAGTGTGAGCACATAGCGGTGCGATGCGCCATTGGTTTCGCAATCGACGAAGTAATTGGTGTTTTCGATGCCGCCTTGGCAGCCCTTGAGATGTGTGACTTCGCCTAGGCCAAGCTGTGCAAACAGGCTTTGCGCTTCAGAGACGGAAACTTCGGTGTAAACAGCCATTTTTATCGATAAAAAGTAACGCCGATTGTAGAGGGTGGACAATCAGCCTATGAGCTCACAATTGCCCCCAGAAAAAACACCCTCCAATCGATTGCTGCTGGTCGATGGCTCCAGCTACCTTTACCGCGCTTTTCATGCCATGCCCGATCTGCGCGCTGTGCCGGGCGATCCCAGCAGTCCAGCCACTGGCGCGATTCGCGGCATGATCAACATGATGGCTGCGTTGCGAGCGCAGTATCCATCGACGTATGCCGTGTGTATTTTTGATGCGAGCGGGCCGACCTTTCGCGATGCGCTGTATCCAGATTACAAGGCCAACCGCTCGCCCATGCCCGATGATTTGCGCAGCCAGATTGAACCGATTCATGAGGTGATGCGCTTGGCTGGCTGGCCGGTGGTGGCTGTACCGGGGGTGGAGGCGGATGATGTGATCGGCACCATGGCGCGGATTGGTGCAGAGCAGGGCATGGAGGTGATCATCTCCAGCGGCGACAAAGATCTCTCGCAACTGGTGAACGAGCACATCACCATCATCGACACCATGAATGGCAAAAAGCGCGATATTGCGGGTGTGACCAGCGAATTTGGTGTGCCACCAAACCTGATGCTCGATTATCAAAATCTCGTCGGCGACACGGTTGACAATGTGCCGGGCGTGGAAAAAGTAGGCCCCAAGACAGCGGCGAAATGGCTGATGGAATATGGCTCGCTAGAGAATTTGATGGCACGAGCCGATGAGATCAAGGGCGTGGCGGGTGAGAATTTGCGCAAGGCGCGCGAGTGGTTGCCAAAAGGGCGCGAGCTACTGAAGATCAAAACCGATTGTGATTTGTCAGCCTACATCGAAGGTTTGCCTGCTATGAATTCAGTAGCATTCAGTGCAGATGATATGCCGGCGTTGAGTGATTTTTACTTGAAATATGGCTTCAAGGGGCTGGCTGCGAGCCTAGGGCGCTCAGCCTCCCGCTCCCCCGCAGCCGCTTTGCCAGCAACGGACGATTTGTTCGCCGAAACAGCGCCCGTTGTTTCGGCCATCAGCGATAAAAAATACGACACGATCCTCACTTGGGAAGCCTTTGACGCTTGGTTTGAAAAAATCAAAGCGGCTGCGCTCACAGCGCTCGATACCGAAACCACTTCCCTGCACGAAATGCAAGCGCAGATTGTGGGCATCAGCTTCAGCACGCTGCCCGGCACAGCAGCCTATATTCCGCTCGCCCACAGCGGCCCTGATGCGCCCACGCAATTGCCGATCCAAGACGTGCTGGCCAAGCTCAAGCCTTGGCTTGAAGATGCGAAGCACCCCAAACTCGGTCAACACGTGAAATACGACCGCCACGTGTTTGCCAATCACGGCATCGAAGTGCAAGGCTTCATTCACGACACGATGCTGCAAAGCTATGTGTTGGAAGTACATAAGCCGCACAACCTCACCAGTCTTGCCCAGCGCCATGTGGGGCGCAGCGGCATCACTTATGAGGCGCTCTGCGGCAAAGGCGCGCATGAAATTTCGTTTGCGCAGGTTGATGTGGCAAGAGCTTCCGAATACGCTTGCGAGGATTCTGATCAAACGCTGGATGTGCATCGGGCGTTGTGGCCAAAGCTGCAAGCCAATGACAAGCTGCGCGGCATTTACGAGCTTGAAATGGAAAGCTCAGAAAGCCTATACCGCATCGAGCGCAACGGTGTGATGATAGATGCGAAACAATTGGCGGCGCAAAGCCATGAGTTGGGCCAACGCATCATGCAGCTGGAAGCGCAGGCACATGATTTGGCTGGGCAGCCTTTTAATCTTGCATCCCCCAAACAAATTGGCGAGATTTTCTTCACCAAATTGGGGCTGCCAGTGGTGAAGAAAACCGCTACCGGAGCGCCGAGCACGGATGAAGAAGTGCTCGAAAAACTGGCAGAAGATTACCCGTTACCTGCCAAAATTCTGGAGCACCGTGGTCTGTCTAAATTGAAAGGCACATACACAGATAAGCTCGCCCAGTTGGCGCACCCACGCACTGGCCGCGTGCATACGCATTACGCGCAGGCCGTCGCCGTGACGGGCCGCTTATCAAGCAATGATCCAAACCTGCAAAATATCCCAATCCGCACGGCAGAGGGCCGCCGCGTGCGAGAAGCTTTTGTTGCACCGGCTGGCTCATTGATTGCCAGTGCAGATTACTCGCAAATCGAGTTGCGCATCATGGCTCACATCAGCGGCGATGAAGCACTGATCAAAGCGTTCAGGGATGGTATTGATGTACACCGTGCCACCGCAGCCGAAGTATTTGGCCTGCCTGCCGGCGAGGTAAGCAGCGAGCAACGCCGTTATGCCAAGGTGATCAACTTCGGCTTGATCTATGGCATGAGCGCTTTTGGCTTGGCCAAAGCGCTCAGCATAGACAACACGGCGGCTAAAAATTACATTGAGCGCTATTTCGCACGTTTCGCTGGCGTCAAAACCTACATGGATGAAACGCGCCTCTCCGCTAAAGCCAAGGGCTACGTCGAAACTGTGCTGGGTCGCCGCCTGTATTTGCCTGAGATCAACAGCCCGAACGGCCCGCGCCGTGCTGGTGCAGAGCGAGCCGCGATCAACGCGCCCATGCAAGGCACCGCTGCTGATTTGATCAAGCTCAGCATGAATGCGGTGCAGCGTGAGCTAGATGCCAAAGCGCTCAAAACCAAGATGATCATGCAAGTGCATGACGAATTGGTGTTTGAAGTGCCTTCGGATGAGCTGGATTGGCTCAAAGCCGAGATTCCCCGCATCATGGCCAGCGTGGCGCAACTCAAAGTGCCGCTGGTGGCGGAAGTAGGCGTGGGGGAAAACTGGGACGAGGCGCATTGACAGCGCTTTGATTTGCTATTGAAAAAATAGCAAACTATGTATAGCATGAAACGGCAAAGTGCCCATATTGATATAAATTATCCAGATCGAGGCACATCAAACGCCACGTTTTGATGAGACTGCTTTTCGGCGAGCATCATGGCCATGGCTTTTTCCCAATCACCCAGCCTCGCTGGCGTATCAAACAGAGGCACACAGGCTGGCTGATGCATGACGCGTTGAAGATGCTCTTGCCACTGCTGCGCCAGCGCGCCTTGGCGGCTCCATTCAAGGATCACGTCAAACAAGGCTTCTGGAGAAGCCGCCACAGACTCTGGCAGATGAGCAGCTTGCAAAATACTGGCGCCGAGCCGCGATGCCAAATTGTTGCCCAGGGCAGCAGCCGACGGAACGCCTAAGCGAAGCGCGTCGCACAGGTTGTAGCTTGAGCTGAATCGCAGTGGGTCTAGAAAAAAATCTGCGCTTTGGATTTGCGCTAGATGCATGGCACGCTGCTCTCGCCCCGCTTCAAAAGAGGGATGCGATGAAAGGGGTGGTTTGCAGAAAATCAGGCGCGAAGCGGGCACGCTTTGCGCAGCGGCTTCGCGCAGCAAATTGTGTTGAATGCCGGGTGTGTGCGCAGGCAGCCATAAAACAGCATCAGGCAAAGTTTTCAACAGCTTCATCCAAAGCCTGAAGCTTTCAGGATCCAAGGTGGCGCTGGCACAAAATGCGGCAAGCACCAGAGCAGATTCCGGCAGGCCGAGTTGTCGGCGATCGAGGCCGGGCAAAGGCTGATCGTCATTCAAGGCCAGCCAGCTGGTGTTTGGGAGTCGCACCGTGGGACCAAAGTATTGACGATCCATCGCATCAGGATGGGTGACAGCATCCCCAAGCACATAGTGATACACGCCTGAATTCCAGCGCTGCCAAGATTGCTGGCGAATCTGTGCAGGCGCGATGTGGCCATAGGGCAATTCTGCGCGACACCAAGGGGTATAAAACGCTGCATCGATGTAAATATCCGGCGCATCCAAGCGCATCCGCTTGATCGTGTCGCCTGCGCTCAGATGATTGATCTCGACAAACGAATCACATAAGCCTTGGATTCGCTCAGACAAAATGGCTTGAGGCGAGGGCGTGTTGGCATACACGTGGTAGGCAAAGCATGCTCGGTCGGAATGCTTGAGCCAGTTTTCTATGGCATTGCGCTGCCGCGCATCATGCAAGCTTTGGATGGCCAGTGCGACATGAATGCGGCCATCCGCTGCTGGCGCTTTCGTGACTGTTTTGGAATTGCGCTGAGGATATCGATTCAGAATATGCCGATAAGTGTGCCGTACAGTTTGGCTTTGCTCTTCTTCGCTGAGCGGCAGCATCAGCGCGGCAAACTGCACATCACGCCAATCGCGGCCAGTTTTCTCTGCATAGGATTGAGCAATGAGCGACTTCAACTGAGCGAGTAAAGCTGAGTAGCCACGCCAATCACAATCGGCCAAAGCTGCAAAGCCGTGCATAAGATACAGCTCTTCGGGCTGAGGCAATGCATCGATGGCGCTTTTTCCGACGCGGGTGGCGGCATCGCCCATGCTGCGCAGATAGTCTTGAAGCGTTTGCTGAGCGCTTTGGCTCAAATTTTCAAAAGCCAAAGTTGCCTCCGGCATCAAGCCATTGAAAGCCAATTGCACGGCATAGCGTATTTCCAAATCAGGATGATCAGGCCAAGTTTGCCTGCCTTGGCTGGCCAGCGCCAAAGCCTGCGCCGACTCATGCGCGGCTGTCAAGGCATCAATCAGATTGAGGCACAAAGCGGGCTCTGAAGGCGCGATCAACATGCCATGTCTTAGGCGCTCGATCGACAACTGCCAGTCTTGCCGGCCCATCGCAGCAAGTGCAGAATTGTTGAGCGCACGAAGATGATCTGGGGCGATGCCCAGCACACGCTCATAAGCTTGATGGGCTTGGCGATGATCGCCAACCGCCTCGCAAACAATCGCCCAGTTGCAGCCGCTGTCTGCATCTTCCAAAAGGCGTTCTTGCTGCGGCTGCATCAAGCGATAGGCAGCGTCTGGCCGATTCAAATCCAGCAACACACTCACACAGGCATTGATGGCGCTGAGATCAACAGGATCATGCGCCAGCGCTTGCTCGAAGCACAACAAAGCAGGTTCGAGTTGACCAGTGGTATGCAGCTTGGCGCCACGCGACAGCAACTCCTGCATCAGCATCAAAACTTGCGGGCTGGTATTTGGCAATTCGCGATCTTGCATAGTTTGATGATAATCGGCTGATGAACATGGCAGTGAAAAATCTTTCAAAGATCCATCTACTCGGGCAGTTTGATCATCCTTTTCGTGGCGCGGAGTTGGCTCTGCTTGATTTGGCAGATCTGCTGGTGCCGCATCGCGAGGTTTGCTTGTGGAGCGTGGCATCGCCGCATCCCAGCTTGCACAATCACCGAGGAAAGCCCATACGCCAGCTCTCGCCCTATAACGGTATTTTTCCAAAAGGCGACACCTTGGTCATTGGCGGCATCCATTTTGATTTGTGCCCTTGGCTGGCGCATGGCCGGTATGAAAGGATATTGCTGATCTACAACATACCCAACAACCAGCGGTTGCTTTCTCAGATTGAAGCCATACGCCAAGCAACGGGCAAGATGCCAGAGCTGATATACGTCTCACTCATGCAAAAGCTCAGTGTGGGCTTGCCAGGCGTGGTGCATCCTGTGCCGATGAATCTAGATGCATTTTGGGCCATGCAGCGTCCTTTGCGAGATGCTCAAAATGGTTTGTCACCGCAGATTGTTGTCGGGCGCATAAGCCGAGACTCGCTCAGCAAGCACGATCCGCAAGATGCGGCTTTGTATCGCAGCTTGAGCGCCCGGGGTTGTCGTGTGCGCATCGTAGGGGGCATGTGTCTCAAGCCCGCTTTGGATGGGGATGCCAATATTGAATTGCTACCGGAAGGCGCTTTGTCTGCCTGTGAGTTGCTTCAGGGCTTGGATCTATTTTTCTATCGCACCGGCGCGGCAGCAGAAACTTTTGGCCGCGTGATTTGGGAGGCCATGGCCAGTGGCCTGCCCGTGGTTGCGCAGGCGCATGGTGGCTATTCAGCTTGGTTGCAAGACAGGCAACATGCTTTGTTGGTGCACACGCAAGAGCAAGCCTTTGACGCGCTCATGGCGCTTGCTCACAATGCAGCGCTGCGCCAAACGCTTGGCGAATCAGCCCAATCGCTGACGCGATCCATGTATTCAGCCGAAGCTGTGAGTCAATGGTTACTTCACTACTTACAGCCAAGATGAAGCCTCAATAATTGTTGCCAAATCCAATCCCAGAACCACTGCTGCGCTGGAAGCTGGCTGCGCCGCGGATGGTTCCGAGCGTGTTGTGATTGCTTTGATAGACAATGCCAGCGCGAATGGCGCCAGGACCGGAGAAAAAGCCGTTCACAGTGGAAGAGTTCCCACAGGATTCAATTCTTGATCCTGAGATGTAAGAGTCCGTCGTCGTGAAGGACGCTGCGGTATTGCCAAAGAGGGTATAGATATTGGCTGTGACGGAGCCGTAAGAAAAATTCACATTGAGATTCGAGCTGGGAAGAATTTTTCCGACTTGCGTGACGCTGCCTACCGTCGCTGTTGGATTTGTACCGCCTAAGAATGAATAATTGGCAGTGCCGCTGATGGGCACCTCAACGTTACTGGCGGGTTTGCCCACCAAATAATGCAGATGATTCACCATCTGTGTGTTGCTGTTGTAGGCAGACTGATTCCCTTGAGCCCAGTATCCCCAGCCGATGAAGTCTGAATCCGCAGGATTGCCTACCGCAGCGAAACTCTTCAAGCCAGTGCTTTGATCCTGATAAGTTGTGCCACTGAGAAGAATGCTTGATAAAAAACTGCCGTTAAACGACAGAGAGTTGCCCTCCCCGGAGGCAAAAGAGAGGGATTGAGGGGAACCGTTTTGACCGATGTATTTCGTCAGCAAGGTATAGCTGAAATCATTTCCCCCTGAGGTAAAAGCAGGTGTTGAAACAAGATTCCCTGATTGCGTGAAGCGCCCCGCGCCTACGATTTCGCCATGAGGTGAATTGTTACCGGTGTCTGCATAGAAGCTCACGCCGGCTTGCTCGCCCTGCGTGCCGCCAATGAAACCAGCAAAATTGCCTGTGCCACAGCGCCCGCCGTAGCTGCAAATATCGCTGTCCACCGTCAGGAAGCCGGTGAAGCCGCCTTGCAAGCCATTGGCGCTGCCACGAAGTTGGTAATTCGTGTTGTTAGGTGTTGTGCTGCCTAGATTCTCGAGCGGCGGGTTGCCGTTGATTGGAATAACTCTGGCACCCGGCATTTGCACATTCAAATTCACGCCAACATATTGCCCCGCGCCCAGAAAATCGATCAAGAGGTGGCTGCTGGGCAGCAACGTGCCATTGGACGATTCCGAGGACACAACTGGTGTTGCACTGGCCAAATCATATCGCGCACGCACGCCATCGCGGCTGGCCAGCAGGCTGGCAGGAGCGGGCGTGCCGATCACGTATGCAGACAAGTAGGAATATGAAAATGGCTGCGTCCATTCAGTGTCTTCCCAAACACCCCAAGACATCAAGTTGCCGGCGGCAGCTGAGCCGCTGCTTTGCTCAAATAGGCTGTTGTTGGCTGTGATGACGGGGCCCGAATTGCTGGCTCGGTAGCCGAGGATCTCACCGCCTTCTCCGGCGATGATTGCGCCCGACAACGCATAGCGGGTGGCATTCACCCCCTCTCCAAGATCACCTGCCGTCCCAATGGCCAGTGGCGCAGCAGGAGGTGGCGGTGGAGGCGGTGGCGGCGGTGGGGGAGGCGGTGGTGGTGGAGATGTGAGTGCGCCGCGGGCAAACACGCCAGCGCCAGCAATATCGCCATGATTCGGAGTCTCGGCCGTGAAGCTCAGGCCAAGATTCTCAGCGGCTCTGCCGCCAAAAAAGCCACTGAATTGCCCGGAATTGGAATAGTTGGCATTGTTGGCCAAACTCAATGCGCCTGTAAAGCCGGCGTTGGATGTGTTGGCATTGCCTGTGTAGCTGTATTGCGTGGCTTGCAGCAAATTTTGTCCAGTTGACAATGAACCACTGGTAACGGGCGGCATCGACACATCCAATTGCACACCCAACTGCCGCTGCGTGTTGCCAAAATCGACCAAGACGTGGCTGCTTGGAAGCAAAGTGCCTCTGCTTTGCGATATATCCGAGAAGACTGGAGCTGACTGTGAGAGATCGTAGCGCGCCTGCTTGCCAGCGGCTGCACTCAATGCCGATTGAGGCGAAGGCACGCCCATCACAAAAGCCGATTGCGAGAGAGTGTCTGCTTGAGCGCCTGTCCATTGCGCACCGGCCCATGTGCCTAAGATCATCAGGTTGCCAGCGGCTGTGGAGCCACTCCGGTTGGTCACGGTGATTTGGCCTGAGCGGCCCACAGCGCCTGTTTCTCCATTGGCCGCATAGCCAAGAAGCGTGCCGGTCTCGGCATTGCCAGCTGCTGCGCCATCCAAGTAGAGGCGAAGATCACTGCCTTCGCCCAAGCCAGCGCTGGTTAGCGCGAGGCCGGTTTCCACGCGAATCGTGGCAGTTTTGCCTTCACTGTTGATGTCATCGTTGCGCGCTGTGATCAAGCGCCGAGGGTTCGGCGGATTCCAGGCCGCACGTTGGCGCGTGCGTTGCGGCACGGCTTGCGCACTGGTCACCAGCGCTGATTCACCCAAATTCAGCCCAATGCAGCCGCCGATGGTGCAGACCTCGATGGCATCAAGCTCGGTGGTGATGCTCAATGTGCCGTCAGGGTTGTAGCCCATGGAAAAGCCTGAGCCACGTATGCCGATGGTGGCGGTGCTGGTGGTGACTTTGTAATTTTCTCGGTTGCGCTTGCCGATCAGGCCGGTGAGAGCCCGCATCCCGCCGCGCGCAAGATCCACCAAGAAGCTGTCTTGTTTGCCATCGCCGCCAGCATCGTTGTAACGGGAGATTTTGAATTGCGAATTGGGCTGTAGCGAGACCATGCCACCGTCGGTGAAGCGCAATTGGGTGCGGCCTGTGCCGCCTGTGGTGATGAGATCACCGCTTTCGATCCTGCTGCCGCTGGAAAGAGGTGTGTTGGCCGCCGCGCGTTGCACCGTCACATCACCAATGCTGAATTGCGTGACGCCAGCATTGGCCAAAACATGCAAGGGGTAAGCGCTGGCCAAAGCAGCAATCAAAGCGGTAAGTTGGAGTGGGTTGTTGCGGCGCATGAT
>JANNED010000161.1:0-18112 GCA_031388245.1 Variovorax sp. | reverse complement strand
GCGCGAGGCCGGCGGCATCTTGCGTGACGATACCAAGGCCCTCCATGTGCGCGGCCATGCCGAGCAGCTGGCCGATGGTGATCACGCCCGTGCCGCCGACGCCTGCGACGACGATGCCCCAAGCTGTGCCGCTCGGGATTTGTGCAAGAGTTGGCTCAGGCAGAGCGCCCAGTTCAAAAGGATTGGCCTTGCCCGTTTTGGATTTCTTCTTCAGCTCGCCTTCAACGGTGACGAAGCTCGGGCAGAAGCCTTTGACGCAGGAAAAATCTTTGTTGCAGGTGCTTTGGTTGATGGTGCGCTTGCGGCCGAATTCGGTCTCTAGCGGCTCGACGCTCATGCAATTGGACTGCACACCGCAATCGCCGCAGCCTTCACAGACCAGCTCGTTGATCACGACGCGCTTGGCAGGGTCAATCATCGTGCCGCGTTTGCGCCGCCGGCGCTTTTCTGTAGCGCAGGTTTGATCGTAAATGATGGCGGTGGTGCCTTTGATTTCTCTAAATTCTTTTTGGATGTCGTCCATCAAATCGCGTTGCTTGACTTCAACGCCATCGGGTAGTTTTGAGGCGGCATATTTCGCAGGCTCATCCGTCACGACGACGAGTTTTGTGACGCCTTCAGCTGTTAATGAATGCGCAATCTGAATCACGCTATGCCCCTCAGGGCGCTCACCAATCTGTTGCCCACCCGTCATGGCCACAGCATCGTTGTAAAGCACTTTGTAGGTGATATTCACGCCTGCTGCAATCGCTTGGCGAATCGCGAGCAAGCCGCTGTGGAAGTAAGTGCCGTCACCTAAATTGGCAAAAATATGCTGCTCGTTCGTAAACGGTTGCTGCCCCACCCAAGGCACGCCCTCGCCGCCCATTTGCGTGAAGCCTGTGGTGGCGCGGTCCATCCACAGCGCCATATAGTGGCAGCCAATGCCGGCCATCGCGCGCGAGCCTTCGGGCACCTTGGTGGAGGTGTTGTGTGGGCAACCCGAGCAGAACCACGGCGTGCGATCCGCTTTCAAATCAATCACTTGCAGTGAGCGTTCTTTGGCTTCGATGATGGCAAGGCGTGATTCCATGCGGGCGAGTGTGTCGCTATCGACACCGAGCTTTTTGACACGCCCGGCGACGGCTTTGGCGATCAATGCGGGTGACAAGTCGGAGTTGGCTCGCAACAGAGTGTTTGCGGTGGGATTCGGCATGCTCCACTCTCCACCTTGGTATCCGATTTCCCCTTCGCTAGAGGTATCGTCGAACTTACCGAGCACTGTCGGACGCACATCTGAGCGCCAGTTGTACAACTCTTCTTTGAGCTGATATTCAATGACTTGGCGCTTTTCTTCAATCACCAAAATCTCTTTGAGCCCGGTGGCGAATTCACGCGTGATCTGCGCTTCTAGTGGCCACACCACGGCTACTTTGTGCACACGAATGCCAAGGCGCTGACAAACTGAAGTATCCAGCCCTAAATCAATCAGCGCTTGGCGCAAATCGTTGTAAGCCTTACCGCTGGCTATCAGCCCCAAGCGATCATTTTTGCCTTCAATCACATTGTGATTCAAGCGATTCGCTCTGATGTAAGCAAGCGCTGCGTACCATTTGAAATCAAACAAGCGCTGCTCCTGCTCCAGCGCAGCATCGGGCCAGCGAATATGCACGCCGCCTTTTGGCATGTCGAAATCAGTCGGAATCACGATGTGCACGCGGTCTGGATCAATCTGCGTGCTCATCGACGATTCCACAATCTCCTGAATCGTCTTCATCCCCGTCCACACGCCCGCATAGCGACTCATCGCAAACGCATGAAGCCCGAGATCAAGAATGTCTTGCACATCGGTGGGGAAAAACACGGGCAGGCCGCAAGCTTTAAAAATATGGTCGCTCTGGTGCGCAGCGGTCGAGCTCTTGGCCACATGATCATCGCCCGCCACGGCGATCACACCGCCGAGAGGCGTGGTGCCCGCCATATTCGCATGCTTGAACACATCCGAGCAACGATCCACGCCCGGGCCTTTGCCATACCAAATGCCAAACACGCCATCGTATTTATTGCTGCCTTGCGGCGCAAAGCCCAATTGCTGTGTGCCCCAAATTGCCGTGGCAGCCAGCTCTTCGTTCACGCCGGGTTGGAAGACGACGTGTTTTTCTTGGAGATATTTTTTTGCTTTCCACAAAGCTTGGTCATAGCCGCCCAAAGGCGAGCCCCGATAGCCGCTGATGAAGCCTGCTGTGTTGTGGCCATTTTGCTGATCGCGCAAACGCTGGAGCATCGGCAGCTTCACCAAAGCCTGCGTGCCGCTCATAAAAGCGCGGCCGTAATCGAGAGAATATTTATCGTCCAGCGTGACGGTTTCTAGTGCTTTGCGGATGTGTTCGGGCAGCGGTGCGTTCATGGCGGCAAACTTCCTTGTAGCTGTGTCTCATGCCCATGCAGACTTGGCATGCGCTTATGTTGCGACCAAGTGTAGGCCACAGCTATGGATAAGTGTTTGCTGTTTTTTCTTTGAATTGCACCAATTTAAAATAAAGATTGCTAAATTTATGAATTAAATAAACTTTTATTGCTAATAAATTTTATATTTGGATAAATATATTTATTTCAATGGCATCACTAGCAAGAAAAAGGCCACGCAAGCAGTGCTTGCGTGGCCAATTCATCAGCTGTTGTGTTTGCAGTCAACACATGGCTGAGAGAAACCATCAGGTTCCGATGCGTCCACCATCATTTTTGGTGATCACGACCGTGGCAGATTGCGGGCGTGCGCCCGTAGCCAAAGCCGCAGAGCCCGGCGCACGCTCACCGCGTGGCCAGTAGCTGTTGAAGTCGCCTGCATTGGCCGCGACATTGGTCGCAGGTGTATCCTCTCCTGGGTGCTGCACGTTGACAAACATGGTGCGGCCATCGGGCGTTTCCGTCACACCCGTGATTTCCTGATCACGCGGGCCCACCAAGAAGCGGCGCAATGTCGAAGAAGTGACTTGCGCACCACGGCGTGTTGCAGCCAAAGCCGCGCCAGCGGGTGTGCTGCCTGAAGCTGCTGTGCTGGCAGCTTGAGCAGCCAGTGCCACACCATCGCCCACTTGGCCTGGCAAAGCAGCCAGCATCATGCAATTGGTTTGATCCAAGAATGCGCCCGAGTCATCGGTTTGCACCCAGCAAATGCCCGTGGCCTCACTGAACCAAAGACCATCGGCACGTGCGAAATCGTTGGCCGTTGAAAGACCGGACAAATTCACACGGCTTGGATCCGCATCAGCTTGTGCGCCAAACAAATACACGTCCCAAGTGAAAGTCGTAGCGGCTGTATTGGCATCACGCAAGCGCAGGATGTGCCCAAATGGATTGCCTGTATTCGTCGCTGCCGTGGTGCTGGTTGTGGCATCTCTCGCATCTGCATAAAGACGCGGATTGGCTGCATCAATGTTTGCCAAAGGACGGTTGCCAGAATTGTTTTCTGTCAGGGTGAAATACACCTCATTGTTGAGCGGATTGATCGCACCCCACTCTGGGCGATCCATGCGAGTTGCACCCACGGCATCAGCAGCCAAGCGGGTGTTCAGGCAAACATCGGCTTGGTTGCCAAACGGGAAGTTGGTCGCGTTGGCGATGGTGGGGTTGGTGATTGTGAGTGGTAGCCAAGTGCCTGTGCCATCGGCGTTGAATTTAGCAACGTGCAATACACCAGCATCGAGGAACTTATCGCCTGTGGCCATGCGGTTGCTGGCCGTGGCATCGCTGGCTGCCCAAGTGGCGGTAGAGACGAATTTGTAAATGTAATCACCGCGCGAGTCGTCGCCCATGTAGACAGCAATCGGCTGCCCCACTGTGGGCGCAGGCGAAACTGCTGCTTCATGCGCAAAGCGGCCAAGTGCAGTGCGCTTCTTTGGTGTCGCTGTTGGGCTGTAGGGATCAATTTCCACAACCCAGCCAAAGGTATTGGCCACATTGCGGTAATCTTGGTTGGCATTGGTTGCCAGCAAATTGGCATTCCAGCGGTCGTTCAAATCGCCAACAGAATCCACAGCATTCAGAGCCATCGCTGGCGCTGTCGCCGCAGCCAGTGTGCCCCAGCCATAGCGATCCCCGCTGACCGAGTAGCGCGTCATGGAAATCACTTCTTTGGCTGTTGCACCGCCGCGCGCGGTATTGTCGGTCGTCGTGGCACGTGAGAAATAACCCGCCCAATTTTCTTCGCAAGTGAGCAATGTGCCCCAGAGGCTATAGCCTGTGCCGCAATTGTTGACTGTGCCCCGTGTCGCTGTGCCGGTGGGCGAGTATTTGGTAATCAGCTGTGAATCGCCACGGACCGGGCCTGACATTTCAATGCGTGTCGCTGCAGTGATGCGGCGGTTGTAGGCAGAGGCCTGAACATAGTTCCATGTGCCCGTGGCAGAGAATGCGCCTGCCGAGGTTTGCTTCATCACTTCAATGACAGACACCCCATGCATTGCGACTTCACGCGTCACCTGCGCTTGTACACGCGTGCCGCTGACCGGATATGCGGTGAATTCATGCAAAAACTGTTGCGTGATGTATTCATGATTCATGGCCAAGATGCCACGGTTGTTGCCGTTCGCATCAGGCGCTGTGCCTGCGTCATTCAATGGGAAATATTCAATGCCATCGTGGCAGTCGCCAGAGCGCTGGTTATAGGTGGCTGGGTCGTCAGTGCCGACGTTGGTGTAAGCGGCCACGCCAGCAGCAATCGGATCGCCCGTGCGGTAGAAAGGGCGTGCTGTGTAGCCGCTCGCTACCGTGAAGCGATCTTCTCTGCTTTTGTCTGCCCCGGTGAACGTCAGTGCTGCGGGCTTGTTGGCGGCAGCGCCATTCAAAGGTGTGACGGCTGGGGTGTCGCTGCCACCACCGCAAGCTGCCAAGCCAGCCGTGCCGATGGCCGCCATCGCGGCGCTCGCACCCGTGCCGCGCAAGAAATTGCGGCGATCTAAGCGAGCTTTCACGATGCCCATGAATTCAGGGCCGCCCGCCGGATTGGTGATGTCATCCTCAGATGGCACCGAAGAATTCGCCGAAGCGAGATGAGATGGGTTGCTGTTGCGCATTGCTACTCCAGATAACTGCTCATGACCACCATGAGCTCGTTTGCTGGACGGATCTTGACAACCCTTTATTTCAAGCATGTGACGGTGCGCCGCCAGACCGAATTCCAAACTCAAATGCCAAGAGTTGTGTCTGCGCCATGACAGAGCGATGCAATCGATGAAGTTGTCTCCATAAATTTGCTATTAATTAAATAGCAAACTATGTATATAAAATGCCGGCAATCCGCCGATTTCATTCAAATTTTCAGTTACTTCGGCCAAAACACCCAAAGCTGTAGCCCCTGCTTGAGCCGTCCGGCCAGCTCGCCTGCTGCATCGCCTGAGCCGGCGTAGTAGTCGGCTCGCACTGCACCGAGGATCGCGCTGCCCACATCTTGCGCGATCACCAAGCGCTGGGTATTGAGCGCATCACCGCGCGTTTGCATCCATACAGGCGTGCCCAGTGGGATGCTGCTCTGATCTACAGCAATCGAGCGGCCAGCGGTGAGCGGCACAGATTGCGCACCGCGTGGCCCTTCGTTGCTTCTGGCCAGATCAATGGCCTCTTCGCGGAAAAATACCATGCGCGGATTGCTCCAGAGCATCTCCTGCACGCGCTGCGGGTTCGAGGCAATCCATGCCTTGATGCCCGGCCAACTCGCATCGCGAATCAAGCCCTGATCAAGCAGCCAGCGGCCCACAGAGCGATAGGGCTGATCGTTCGTGCCGGCAAACGCGACGCGCATCACACGCTGGCTGCCATCAGGCTCGGTGATGCGCAGGCGGCCAGAGCCTTGTATTTGTAAAATCAGCGCATCCACTGGATCGGCCAGATACGCGATCTCCCTGCCACGCAGCGCAACTCGTGCTTCGGGCAGCGTGTCGATCTCTTTTCGAGTGAACCATGGCTTGCGCTGTGCCAAGCCAGCAGGTGGCTGCCACAGCGGCACAGCATATGCACTGCTGGGGTTGCGGCTGGCATCCAACAAAGGCTCGTAATAGCCGGTCAGCAGGCCATCGGCGGCGCTTGAAGCACTTGTGAGGGGCTCAACGCGATAGGGCTGCAAGCGCTCTCGCATCCATTCTCGCTGCTGCAACCCATCGGCGATCGACAAGCGGCGAATCTCAGGACACAAAGCCGCCCATGGCGCAACGGGCCGCTCGCAACTGCGAATCCACGCATGCCAAGCTTCATGCAGCGCATCGACCTCAAAGCCGGGAATATCAGCCCACCGCACAGGCTGCCAACGGCTCTTGGCTTGCACCATCGGTGTGGCTGTGGGCATCGGCTCGCTGCTGGCAGAAGGCACAGCGGGCGGTGAGGCGGGTTGCGTTGCTGGAGGCAGCGGGTAAAGAATTGCAGGTGGCAATGTAGGTGGCAAGCCTTGCTCACTTTGGGGCTTTGTCTGAGTTACCGACCCGCAAGCCGCCAGCATTCCTACAATGCTTGCCACAATAGCCAAAACGCCTCGCTCAATGGTGTTGCGGCTTGGCAAATGGAGGATCGTCATGTGGCTTATTTTGCTTGAAGCGCTGGGGGCGCTGTTACTGCTTGTGTTGATTGTCTGGTGGACCATGTTTTCTGGCCGCAAAAAAGGTGAGCCGCCCGCTCACATTGAGCAACACAAGGATCATTAAATCTCGCGTGACTGACATCTCACGGTGCATGAGCGATGGATCAATCGTCTTGTCTGCCAGCCACAACTCGCCTTATGACATCGCTTGAAAAACCTCGAGCGATTAAAAAACGCATTTGCTTGCCATGCTCTTTTGCATCGATGGGCGGCTGACCAAATTTCTTACGCCAGACCTCACGAGCACGCTCTAGCTCAGTGGCTTTGAGCTCAGCACTGGCCTGCACAATAGCTTGCGGCTCCATGCCTTTGGCACGCATCTCTTGCACCACTCTTGCCGTGCCCAGCTTCTGCCCACGCCGACGCGCCAGCGAATCGGCGGCGCGTTGCTCATCCAAGAAGCCTTTGGCTTGCAGCTCGTCAAGCGCTTTGGCAAGCTGCCCAGGCTCGGTTTCAAAGCTAGCCAATTTGCGCTCCAGCTCTGCCCGAGAGTAATCGCGCCCTGCCAAGGCTCTGAGGGCTCGGCCTTTGAGGGTGGGGGGGGGTTGGGAAAGCATATGAGACAAACGCAATACCAAACTTCCGGGCGCGAAATGCGATTTTCAGTATTTAATCCAAAACCTTAAGCCTCAACAACATCGCTTGGCAGCAACGAAATCTTCAGCGATTCGCGGATCTTGTTTTCGATTTCAAACGCCAACGCTTTGTTTTCTTTCAAAAACTCGCGTGTGTTATCTCGCCCTTGGCCGATTTTCTCGCCGCCATAGGCATACCAAGCGCCGCTCTTCTCGATCACGCGGGCTTCGACACCCATGTCGATGATCTCGCCCAAGCGCGAGATGCCCTCGCCAAACATGATGTCAAAGTGCGCCTCTTTGAACGGCGGGCTGACTTTGTTTTTCACCACTTTCACTTTCGTCTCATTGCCAATCGCCACCTCAGCTTTCTTGATCGTGCCAGTGCGGCGGATATCCAAGCGCACAGAGGCGTAAAACTTGAGCGCATTGCCGCCCGTAGTCGTCTCGGGGCTGCCAAACATCACACCGATCTTCATGCGGATTTGGTTGATGAAGATCACCATGCAGTTGGTTTTCTTGATGGTGGCGGTGAGCTTGCGCAGGGCTTGACTCATCAGGCGCGCTTGCAAGCCGGGCAAGGAATCGCCCATTTCGCCTTCGAGCTCGGCTTTCGGTGTCAAAGCCGCCACGGAATCAATCACGATCAAATCCACCGCGCCAGAGCGCACGAGGCTGTCCACAATCTCCAGCGCTTGCTCACCCGTATCGGGCTGTGAAATCAGCAGATCTTGCAGGTTCACGCCGAGGTTTTGCGCGTATTGGATATCGAGCGCATGCTCGGCATCAATGAAGGCACAGGTGCCGCCTTGCTTTTGCATCTCAGAGACCACTTGCAAGGTGAGCGTGGTCTTGCCCGAGCTTTCCGGGCCATAAATTTCAATCACGCGGCCACGCGGCAAACCGCCCACGCCAAGCGCCACATCCAAGCCCAGTGAGCCGGTGGAGACCACCTGAATGTCTTCAATCACCTCGCCCTCACCCAGCTTCATGATTGAACCTTTGCCAAATTGCTTCTCAATCTGCGCCAAAGCGGCTTGCAGAGCTTTGGCTTTCTCGTTGTTGGCGGCTTCGATTTTTGTGCCTTTGACTTGTGCATCCATGGTTGAATTTCCTTAGGTTTAATAAAAGTTAGCAGTTACTCCAACTATTTATTCCACATCCATCGATCAGAAATAACTGTTGGCTTGAGCAGTACTGTAATCGTACAGTACTGATGAATCAATAGAATTATTAGTCAGTTTAATTGACTAAAATAACGCCAATGAACCATCCTTCTCAAGCCTTGCAGCAAACCACCGATGCTTGGCGCAGCATGCACATGGGCCGCCTGCTGGGCGAGGCTTTGCGCCGCTTTGATGGCCGCGTGCAAACGTTGATGGCCAACAGCGAGCAAGCGCCGCTGCAACTGGCAAATCTTGCCGCACGGGGCAAAGTGAGCGCCGCCATCGTGCACATCACGCGCCATCTTGATCCCGCCGGCTCCCGCTTGACGGTGCTGGCACAGCGCGCGGGCATGAGCAAGCAGGCCATGACGACGCTGGTGAGCGAATGCGAGGCATGGGGCATCGTGTTGCGCGAGAGCGATGCGCGGGATGCGCGCGCCAAGCAGGTTCGATTCACACCTGCCGGCTTGCAATGGCTGGCTGCATTTGAGCAAGCCGTAGGGCAAGCGCAGGATGAACTAGAGCAAGAAGTGGGCTCAGCGGTAGCGCAGGTGCTGGCGATGGGGCTGGAGGCCTATGCACGAGGATATTGAGCAGCAAGCTGTTAAGCCGCGAGGCGCTGCAGTGCCTCGCGGTATTTGGCAGCCGTTTTCTCAATCACCTCAACGGGCAATATTGGCGCTGGGGCTTGTTTATCCCAGGGCTTGCCATTGACTTGCGCAGCTTCGAGCCAATCGCGAACAAATTGCTTGTCGTAGCTGGGGGGATTTTTGCCAGCTTGGAAGGCGGCATCGTAAGTGTCGGCTGGCCAAAAGCGGGAGCTGTCTGGGGTGAGCACTTCGTCCATCAGCACGAGAGCGCCATCCGTATCCAAACCAAACTCAAACTTGGTATCGGCGATGATGATGCCTTGGGTCAATGCGAAATCAGCCGCCGCTTTGTACAAGGCTATACTCGTTGCTCTTATTTTGGTAGCAAGACTTGCGCCAACCATGCCGGCAGCAGCCTCAAAACTGATGTTTTCGTCGTGTTCACCCATGGCTGCTTTGGCGGCAGGTGTGAAGATGGGCTCGGGCAACTTGCTCGCATTCTTCAAGCCCGCAGGGAGCGCAACGCCACACACCGTTTGCGAGGCTTGATACTCTGCCCAGCCGCTGCCTGCCAAATAGCCGCGCACCACGGCTTCAATCATAATGGGTTGCAGGCGCTTGACCAGCATCGCACGGCCTTTGACTTGCGGCTTTTCAGCGTCAGTCACCACGCTCAAAGGGTCTTCGCCCGTCAAATGATTCGGGCAAATGGCGCCCAGTTTGTCAAACCAAAACAGCGCCATTTGTGTGAGCAACACGCCCTTGCCCGGAATCGGCTCTTTCAAAATCACATCAAAGGCCGACAAGCGATCAGAGGCCACCATGAGGATGCGATCTGCTCCAACAGCATAGTTGTCGCGCACTTTGCCGCGCGCAAGCAGGGGCAGGCTGGTGATAGAGGAGGTGTGAACGGCAAGACTCATGGTGGTACGAAGCAAAAAGCCCACAACTCAAGAGGCTGCGGGCTTTGAATTATCGCGCTCAATCACGCACTGGCGGTATACAAGGGCTCAGTGCACCACTTGCGCCAATTCACCCTTGGCATATTGCTCTGCCACCACCTGCAGTGAATGGCCCTTGATCTTGCCCGCTTGCCCTGAGCAGCCAAACTCGATGTAGCGCTGTTTGCAAATCGCTTGTGCGGCGGCTCTGGCGGGCTTGAGCCATTCACGGGCATCGAATTTATCAGGATTCTCGTGCAAAAATTTGCGCACTGCGCCGGTCATGGCCAAGCGGATGTCGGTGTCGATGTTGATCTTGCGCACGCCGAACTGTATGGCTTTTTGGATCTCTTCGACCGGCACGCCATAGGTCTCTTTCATCTTGCCGCCATATTGGTTGATTTGTGCGAGCAAATCTTGCGGCACGCTGGATGAGCCGTGCATCACCAGGTGTGTGTTGGGCAAGCGGCGGTTGATTTCTTTGATACGCTCGATGGCGAGAATGTCACCTGTGGGCTTGCGGGTGAATTTGTAGGCACCGTGGCTGGTGCCGATCGCAATGGCCAGCGCATCGAGCTGGGTGCGCTTGACGAAATCAGCGGCTTGCTCAGGATCGGTGAGCAATTGCTCGCGCGTCATGATGGCATCGGTGCCGTGGCCGTCTTCTTTGTCGCCTTGCATCGTCTCAAGCGAGCCCAAGCAGCCGAGCTCGCCTTCGACCGTCACGCCCAAGAGATGAGCCATGTCGACCACTTTGCGCGTTACCTCAATGTTGTACTCGTAGCTGGCAATAGTCTTGCCATCGGCCTCCAAGCTGCCATCCATCATCACGGATGAAAACCCGAGGTTGATCGCACCTTGGCACACATCGGGAGATTGGCCATGGTCTTGATGCATCACCAGCGGGATATGCGGATATTGCTCCACGGCAGCTTGAATCAAATGCTTGATGAAGGGCTCACCCGCGTACTTGCGTGCGCCCGCGCTGGCTTGCAAAATCACGGGTGCGCCCACCTCATCGGCAGCGGCCATCACGGCCTGCACTTGCTCAAGATTATTCACATTGAAGGCGGGGATGCCGTAGTTGTTGACAGCGGCATGGTCAAGCAACTCGCGCATAGAAACGAGGGCCATGAAAAACTCCAAACGAGAGGAAAGAAAAAGACCACAGCAGTTGGCTGTAACTGCGATGTAACTTTTTGAATTTTACAAGACACGCCCGCCGCTGGCTGGCTCAGTGGCCGCAATCACGCCGCCGCCCAAGCACACTTCGCCGTCATACATGACAGCGGATTGGCCAGGCGTTACCGCCCACTGCGGCTGCGGGAAATGCAAAGCAAAACCCTCCGCTTCTGCACTGAACTCGCAAGCTGCATCGGCTTGCCGGTAGCGCGATTTATTGCTCAGCATGCCATTTGACGGCGCATGCCCTGCGCACCAACTCACATCATCGGCCTGCAATGCGCACGAGAGCAACCAAGGGTGCTCGTGGCCCTGCACGACCCACAGCGTATTTTTCGCCATGTCTTTGCGTGCGACAAACCACGGCGCATGCTCGCCACCGCCTCTTTGCACGCCCTTTTCCTTGATGCCGCCAATGCCAAGTCCTTGGCGCTGCCCCAGCGTATAAAAACTCAATCCCTCGTGTTGGCCAATCGTGCGGCCACGCTCGTCTTTGATGGGTCCCGGCTCTTTGCTGATGTAGCGATTCAAAAATTCGCGGAAAGGCCGCTCGCCGATGAAGCAAATGCCTGTTGAGTCTTTTTTCTTCGCATTCGGCAGCTTGATCTCATCCGCTATTCGGCGCACCTCCGTTTTATGAAGCTCGCCCACGGGGAACAGCGTTTTGGCGAGTTGTTGTTGCGTGAGCCGATGCAGAAAATAACTTTGATCTTTGCTTGAATCCAATCCTTTGAGCAGCTCATGCAAATGCGTTGCCGCATTCAAGCGCGTGCGAGCGTAATGGCCCGTGGCGATTTTTGTCGCCCCGAGCCGCATCGCGTGGTCAAGAAATGATTTGAACTTGATCTCCGCGTTGCACAAAATATCTGGATTGGGCGTGCGTCCCGCTTGATACTCGCGCAGAAACTCCGCAAACACGCGATCCTTGTAGTCCGCTGCAAAATTGACATGCTCAATCTCAATGCCTAGTACGTCAGCTACCGCTGCCGCATCCACAAAATCCACGTTGCTGGAGCAGTATTCTGAGTCATCGTCGTCTTCCCAGTTTTTCATGAAGATGCCGATCACCTCGTGGCCTTGTTGCTTGAGCAAATAGGCGCTCACGGCTGAGTCCACGCCGCCGCTTAAACCGACCACCACACGTTGTTTTTCGGACTGCTTATTGCTCATAGCCTTGATTTTAGGCGTTGGGTGCTTTTTTCAAGTCTGCAATGAAGCTGTAGAGCTGCGTCGCAGCAGGGCTTAAGCTGCGCCCGCGCTGCGTAAGCAAGCCCAGCGTGCGTTTGACAATCGGCGCAGAAAGCGGCACGCCAACCAACGCCCCTTTGCCCGATGGCATGGCCAGCTGTGGCACGACGGCCACCCCCAACCCGGCTTCCACCATGCCCAGCAGCGTCTGCACATGGCGCGATTCAAAAATAGGCTGCGGGCGCTCGGATTGCTTGGCCAGCGCTTGCTCGATCAACAAGCGGTTGCCCGAACTCGCGCCAACGCTCAAATAAGCGTGGTCTTTCAGTTGCGCCCAGCTTACCCCGCGCAGCTTGGCCAGCACATGATCGCTGCGGCAAGCCAACACAAAGCGCTCTTGAAGCAGGGGGCGAAACAACATGCTCGCCTCTTCCTTGCCCAAAAAATTGAGCCCGAAATCAGCTTCGCCTTGCGCCACGACGGACAGCACTTCATGGGCATGCGCATCATGTATGCGCACACGAATGCGCGGAAACTGCGCATGAAAACGCTGCAAGACTTGCGGCAAAAAATAGCGCGTCGCTGACGGTACACAAGCCACGGTCACGATGCCGCTTTTCTGCACGGCAAGGTCTTCCATACCAAGAATGGTGGCATCCAGCTCATCGAGCAGCGCCTGCGCCTTGCGGGCAAATTCGCGCCCTGTGTTGGATAGCGTCACCTTGCGCGTGGTGCGCTCAAGCAATCGAGTGCCCAGCGCAGCTTCGAGTTTGTCAATGCGGCGTGAGAGCGCTGGCTGAGACAAATGCAAAGATTGCGCTGCCGCGCGGAAGCTACCCAAAGCCGCGACCGCCGTAAACGCCTGCAAATCAGGCAGATCAAATTTGAAATTCATGCACTGTATTTTGCATCAATCATTGCAAATGATGCAATTTACAAAATACTCAAGCGTCACGATAATTCGTCATTTACTTGAACAACACATCATGGAACTTCAACTCAAAGACAAAACCGCTCTCGTGACTGGCGCGAGCGTAGGCATTGGCCGCGCCATTGCTAAATCTCTGGCGACAGAGGGCGTGCAGCTGGCTATTTCCGCGCGTCGCTTGGACAAACTCAATGAGCTGGCGGATGAAATTGTGGCCTCCGGTGGCAAACGGCCATATGTGATTGCCTCGGATTTATATGAAGACGATGCTTCAAAAAAGCTAGCATCGAACGCAATAAATATGCTGGGTAGAGTCGATATTCTCATCAACAATGCCGGCGGATCGCGCAGCTTCAAAGAGCTGCATGTGAGTGAAGAAGCGTGGCAAGAGGCCATCACGCTCAATTTCCATCGCCCGCGCCAACTGGCAGACGCGCTGATTGATCAAATGATCGCCGGCAACTGGGGACGCATCATCAACATCACCGGCAAAAGCGAGCCCGAGCACATCAACGGCGCATTTTGCGCGAAAGCCGGCATGCACAGCTGGGCCAAGGGCCTCTCGCGCATGGTCGGCAAAAACGGTATCACGGTCAATTGCATTCCTCCCGGCCGCATCTTGAGCGAGCAGATTTATCGCAACTACACGCCGGAATACCGCCAGTGGCAAAGCGACAACGAAATCCCGGTGGGCCGCTATGGCGAGCCTGAAGAGCTCGCGAATTTGGTGACCTTTCTCTGCTCGCCATTGGCGGCCTACATCACAGGCGCGGTGATTCCCGTTGATGGCGGCCTGCGTAAATACCAATTCTAAAAATGCCGCTTACAAGGCATAGTGGTGCATCGCTACAGGAGACACATATGACGCAAATTATCACTCGACGCACTACATTTTCAATAGCATTCGGCGCAGCATCCGTGCTGGCCAGCCCATTGATTCGTGCCCAAAATTGGCCATCCAAGCCGATCCGTTTCATTGTGCCCTTTGCACCGGGCGGCACCAGCGAGGTAGTGGCTCGGTCTGTGGCCAATGAGCTCACTAAGCAGCTTGGCCAAAGTGTCTACGTTGAGAACAAACCCGGCGGTGCGGGTGTCACGGCCATGCAAGAAGCCGCGAAATCTGCGCCGGATGGCCATACGCTGATCTTGACGCATGTGGGTACGTTGGCTGTGAATCCGTATATGCTAAAAAACCAGCCGTATGACGTGGCCAAAGATTTCATGCCGGTGACGCTGCTGGCCAAAGTGCCCAACGTGTTTGTGATTCACCCGGAAGTGCCCGCGACCAATTTCAAAGAATTCGTGGCATACGTCAAGAAAAATCCAGGCAAGCTCAACTACGGCAGCGCTGGCAACGCCAGCGCGGGCCATTTGGCCATGGAGTATTTGAAGCTCGTGACCGGCATGTTCATGACGCACATCCCCTATCGCGGCACCGGCCCGCAACTGACAGATCTGCTCGCTGGCCGCACGCAAGCCAGCAGCGCTGGCATGCCTGCACTGGGCGCACACATTCGCGCTGGCAAGCTGCGCGCGATTGCGGTGGGCACAGCGCAGCGTATTCCGGCTCTGCCCGATGTGCCGACTGTGCAAGAAATGGGCTTCAAAGATTTTGAGACCAGCCAGTGGTATGGCATCCATGTGCCCGCCGGCACATCGCCAGACATTGTGAAACGCTTGCAAGAAGAAAGCTTCAAAGCGCTCAAGAGCAGCGCCGTTACAGAACGGTTTGCGACAGACAACGCGGTGGGCGGCGGCGGGCCGTCAGGCGATTACGCGAAGTTCATTGCGTCTGAACAAAAGATTTGGAAAGACATCGTGGCGCGGGCTTCGATCAAACCGGATTGACAATGGCCAGCAAAGCTGAAATCAATCGCCTTGGTGATGCGTTACGGGACGGTAACCTCACGACAGAGAATTTGATTGCGCTTGACGAATACCGGCGCAGTTTTCAACCTGCAATGGCAAATGTCATCGCTCAGTGGCAACAGTTCCTTGGATTTCCAGAAATCTTAGTTCAACGACCTTCGAAAGCAACGCCATCTATTATTGCAAAGCTTCGCAGGCAGCCGACTTTAAAACTTACGCAAATTCAGGATATCGCTGGCTTGCGAGTCTGGTTATCAGATCGCATCGATACGCTAGAACAATCCGCTTTGAATTGGAGCGTAAAGCATGACATTCTTAAGACTTTTGGTAGAACTACACCATTCGATGTGGATATGAAACTGATAGCTGACGCAATCAACGAGATCTACAAAGCGTATCTACCTGATTAATTTAAAATATCGGACGAACCATCATGATTTTCCTGATCCACTACGACCGCAGAACGGCACGCACCTTGACGTTCAAGGACTATGCTGAAACCGAGCGTGCTCAAGCGCTAACTGATCGCTTGAATTTGGAAATTCGCTTCAATACTGGCGAAGCTTCACAAGAAATTATTTTGCTGGAAGCGCCACGCCGAGAAGATTTACAAAAAACCCACGCCAAATACTTCAACTGAAGTCAAAGTAGCATGGTTGATGTATTGGTGATCGGTGGCGGCAATGCCGCACTCTGCGCAGCATTGATGGCGCGTGAAGCGGGCGCATCGGTGATGCTGCTTGAAGCAGCACCGCGCGAATGGCGCGGTGGCAATTCTTCTCACACACGCAATTTGCGCTGCATGCACGATGCGCCGCAAGATGTGTTGACAGAGGAATATTGCGAAGAAGAGTTTTGGCAAGATTTGCTCAAAGTCACTGCTGGAAAGACGACGGAGCGCATGGCGCGGCTGGCGATCCGACACTCCAGCAACTGCCGAGATTGGATGCGAAAGCATGGCGTGCGCTTCCAGCCATCGCTTTCGGGCACGCTGCATCTCTCGCGCACGAATGCGTTTTTTATGGGTGGCGGCAAGGCGCTGGTGAATGCGTATTACTTGAGCGCAGAAAAGCTGGGCGTGCAGATTCGGTATGACGCACCAATCGTGCGGATCGAGACGAGCAATGGAAGATTTATCGCAGCGCATCTGAAAAACGGCGAGCGCATCGAAGCCAAGAGCTGCGTGCTGGCCTGCGGCGGTTTTGAAAGCAACCGCGAATGGTTGCGCGAAGCTTGGGGGCAGAATGCGCTTGGCGAATGGCCGACAGATAATTTCGCGATTCGCGGTACGCGCTTCAACATGGGCGTGGTGCTGAAAGATCTGATGAACCAAGGCGCCGATTTGATTGGCGACCCGACGCAGGCGCACATGGTGGCGATTGATGCCAGAGCGCCGCTGTATGACGGTGGGATTTGCACGCGGGTCGATTGCGTGAGCCTTGGCATCATGGTCAACCGCGATGCCCGGCGCTTTTACGACGAAGGCGAAGATTTTTGGCCCAAACGCTATGCGATTTGGGGGCGACTGGTGGCGCAGCAGCCAGCTCAAATTGGGCACTGCATCATTGATGCAAAAGCGGTGGGGCGATTTATGCCGCCTGTGTTCAAAGGCGCGAAGGCCGATACGCTAGAAGAGTTGGCCAGGCAACTGGGCTTGAACGAGAAGGCGTTTTTACAAACCGTGCGCGAGTACAACGCGGCTTGCAAGGTCGGCACATTTGATCACTCAGTCTTAGACGATTGTCATACCGAAGGCCTCACGCCCGCGAAAACACATTGGGCGCTGCCCATCGACACTGCACCGTTTTATGGCTACACCTTGAAGCCCGGCGTGACCTTCACTTATCTCGGATTGAAAGTAGGCGAAAACACTGCCGTGCGCTTCCATGGCGAAGAATCACCCAACCTTTTTGCCGCTGGCGAGATCATGGCAGGCAATGTGCTCGGGCAAGGCTACACCGCCGGCGTAGGCATGACGATTGGCACGGCTTTTGGGCGAATTGCCGGCGTGGAATCTGCGAAGAGTGCTATGAATTTGAGAGTGAATGCAGGATGAGCACGGCAACTTTGAATCAACTGATCCAAGACGCAACGCAGCTTGCTGGCTCGCCTGAGCATGAAGTGGCGCGGCAAATGCAGATCTGCAATGCCTGCCGCTATTGCGAAGGCTTTTGCGCCGTCTTCCCTGCGATGACGCGGCGGCTGGATTTCACGCAAGATGATGTGCATTACCTCGCTAACCTCTGCCACAACTGCGGTGCTTGCCTGCATGCCTGCCAATACGCGCCGCCGCATGAGTTTGCAGTGAATGTGCCGCAAGCGCTTGCAAAAGTGCGCGTGAAGACCTATCAAGATTACGCTTGGCCGCAAGCCTTTGCCGGCGCTTACAAACGAAATGGGCTGATCGTGAGCCTCGCGTTGGCTTTTGGATTAGCGTTATTTTTTCTGCTGGCAGCAAGCGCCAAGCAATCTTTGCTGCATGCGCCTTCGCTGGGCGGCGCAGGTGGCAATTTCTACGCCGTGTTTCCGCACTCGCTGATGGCCAACGTGTTTAGCGCGGTGTTCGGTTTCGCCCTACTCGCTTTGGGCATCGGCCTTTGGCGCTTCTGCCAATCGCAATATTTAGAAGCAAATCAGCAGTTAGCCAGCACAGAATCTGCTCAGGGCGCTATTAAAAGAGAAGCATTCAAAGAGGCGACATATTCCGCGCTCAGCCTCCAATACTTAGGCGGTGGCCACGGCGAAGGCTGCCATAACGAGAGTGAAGCATGGAGCAAGCTGCGCCGCATCTTCCATCACCTCACGTTTTACGGCTTCATGCTTTGCCTCGCATCGACCAGCGTCGCCACGCTCTATCACTACGCCTTTAACTGGCTTGCGCCTTATGGCTATGCGAGCTTGCCCAAGCTGCTGGGCATCACAGGTGGCATCGGTTTGCTCATCGGTCCCGCCGGACTCTTTTGGCTCAAACTCAAACGCCACCCCCTACACGGCGACGACGCGCAAAAGCCCATGGACTACGGCTTCATCGCTTTGCTCTTCACAGTCAGCATCACCGGCCTAGCG
>JANNED010000299.1:0-23985 GCA_031388245.1 Variovorax sp. | reverse complement strand
TGTGCAAATGGAAGAGCTCGGCTCCGGCTTTTATCTTGCCATGCATGATCTGGAGATTCGCGGCGCAGGCGAAGTGCTGGGCGAGAATCAAAGCGGCAACATGCTGGAGATTGGTTTTCAGCTCTACAACGAAATGCTCTCAGAAGCCGTGCGCAGCTTGAAAGAAGGCAAAGAGCCCGATTTGCTCAACCCGATGGCTGCGGCCACCGAGATCAATCTGCATTCGCCCGCCCTGCTCCCCAGCGACTATTGCGGTGATGTGCATCTGCGCTTGTCGTTTTACAAAAAGCTCGCCACAGCCAAGACGAATGATCAAATCGACACGCTCGTCGAAGAGCTGGTGGATCGGTTTGGCAAGCTGCCCCAGCCTACCTCGACGCTGATCGATGTGCATCGCCTGCGCGTGCTGTCAGCCCCGTTTGGTGTGCAAAAAGTCGAGGCTGCGCCCGCCGTGATCACGATCACCTTCAAAAAAGACGCGCCGATCGACCCGATGGCTGTGATGCGATTGATCCAAAAAAATCGCCACATCAAACTCGCCGGCAACGAAAAACTGCGTGTCGAGCGCGAGCTGCCTGAGCCGAAAGATCGGGCGCAGATGGTGCGCGATGTGCTGCGCAGCTTGGGGGAGCCGGTGAAGAAGGCTGTACTGGTGTGAACACTGCGCCTGGCGATGCTCGGTCAGAGCGAGCGCAGCCCTTGGCAATTGGGATAGGCCAGCCCTCGGCTCTGAAGCGACACCATGCTTATTCGCCGCCACCTGACACAGGTTTGCGCATCGTCTATCAAGACGAGCATCTGATCGCTCTTGACAAACCTGCAGGTTTGCTGACCGTGCCTGGGCGAGGCGAAGATTTGCAAGACTGCGCCTTGCATCGTGTGCTGCAGCGTTTTCCTACGGCTTTGCTGGTGCACCGACTCGATGAAGCGACCAGTGGCTTGCTGCTTTTTGCGCTCTCACGCCCCGTGCAAAAAAAATTGAGCGCAGCGTTCGAGGCGCGGCTTGTTCAAAAAATCTACCTTGCTCTCGTTGATGGTGCAATCGTGCCAACAAGCGGCGTGATTGATGCGCCGATTGCCCTTGATTGGCCCAACCGACCACGACGACGCATTGATTTTCAATCAGGACAGCGCAGTGTGACGCATTATCAGTTGCTATTAAAAAATGAGCACTCTGATCATATTCTATGCCGGCTAGAGCCCAAAACGGGCCGCACACACCAGCTCAGAGTACACATGCAGCACATCGGGCATCCCATCGTGGGCGATCTGCTTTACGGTCTGGCTAACCATGATGCTCCCCGCCTCATGCTGCATGCCAACGGTCTGCGGTTTCGGCATCCGATTGAGCCACAGCGCGAGGTGAATTTAGACAGCCTGCCGCCTTTCTGACAGCAAGACTTACGTGCCTGAGCGATTCTCGCCTACGCTGTTGCGCAGCGCGGTTTGCGCTACTGCATCGAGTGCCTTGTCCACCATGCGGCCATCGGAGACCATGCGAATCATGCCTTGAGAGCTGAGCTTGTCCATCGTGCGCTTGCTCATGGAATGCGCTTTGCCACCGCGCGAGACAAACATAAACAACGAGCGCATTGGCGAAGCCCATGTCAGCTGCGCACGCACCCAAGTGCCCTCCAGCATCAGCTCAACCCACGAGCCAATCGGTATAGCCACCGTAACTTCTGGCGACATAGCAATTGCGTCCGCAGAAGGCACCGCGGCGCTGACATCCAACGGCATGACAGCTTGCTCGTTCACGAAGCCAACTTCAGAGACTTCGCTCTGCGCAAGCCACACACCATCTTGCGCATCGTTGGGATCGTGATGCGAGGAGGGGAAATCTTCAAAAAAACTATCTGGCTCGGGAGCCTGCTCAAGCGCAAGCTCTTGCAATGGCGCTTGTGCACTGGCAGCATACAAAGCCTCCAGCTCAGCGCGTGCAGTGGCAGATTGCGCTGCATCGAATGCCGATGTCGAGTTGTCATTGGCCGGCTCAGCCGAGGCCGCAGCTTTGGCCGCTTGTTGGCGCCCGCCTTCCAAAGCCACTTCATGGAGCTCAATCAAGCCGGCAAAAAAATCAGTGATGCGCTCGGGCGGAAATTCAATCACAGCCAGGCCTTGGCGCAGCTTGGCCAGCATCCCCGGGATCAGCTGCACCAAACGCTTGCGATTTCTGATTGCTTTACTGGGCTGCACGCTCCAAAACAGCTCTGCCACCAAGCCTTGGTAGCCTTGTGGATCTGTGCGCCCATCGGTGCAGCGCAATTGGCTCTCAGCCACAGCATGCGCCCACGGGCCACAAACAAAATCCAGCACCATCTGCGGCACTTCGATGGTTTGAGCCTGTTGGCGGAATTCGCCAGCCACATACTGCGCAATGGTGTTGCGTTGCTCAGCATGCAACAAAGCACGTGCAGCTTCTTGGCGGCGTGCAGTGTCTTCAGCATCAAGCTTGAGCCAAATGGCCGACAAACGATCCATGACCTCGCCAAACGCGAGTTGCACGGTTTCGCCAGATTTGGTTTTTTTGTGCAGCAAAGCAATGCTTTGCTCAACCGATTGCAAAAAGGGCTCATAGCCCTCTTCGCGCTCATGAGAAAACCCGAGGCTTCGGTTCGTCACAGCGTCTAAAAACTGCCGAGCTGCATGTTGTTTGTCGCTGAAGAAGCGGCCATCATCTTGGGCGATTTGCATCAGTGTCGGTTCAAGTGTTTGCAATTGCTCGCGCACACGCGGCAACAAGCGATCATCTTGAATCAGGTTATCAAGCATCAGGCGCACCACCTCCTCGCCCAACTGCTTACCTAGCTCACGCCCATCTTTGAGTGCCATGCGAGCTTGCGCTGCTTTGCGTTGCGCATCGGCTTTGGGATTGTCTTTGGCATCTTTGGCTTTTTTCTCGAGCCGTTGCACCATGGCTTCAACTTGCCGCATATCTTGCAAAGCCACCACAGATGCCGGCACGGTATGCAGAAAATCTTGCGAACGACGCGTATCGCCATCGAGCTCACCAGAGAGCAAGCGGCGCAATTTATCCAGGGTGAGCAAGGTGCGCGCCACCGAATTGCTCACACTGCTTGGATTGGCCTTCACCACGCTCGGCAAATTGTTGAGTTGCGAGCCAGAGGCCTCTTCCACGCCATAAGATTTGAGCCATTGGCAGAGCTCACCATAGAGCTTGCGCAACACAATACCCAGCCGTGAAGCACCATGAGAGATGATCGCGCCGCGAATTTCCACATCAGCCACTTGATCGGTCACACAATCACGCAATGCACGGACAAACATTTCTGGGCGCAACGGATTGATTTGTGGCTGTACTGTGATCCAGCCCAGCAATGAGCTAATGAGTGCATCCAGCGTCGGCATGATGTCGTCCGTCTGGATCATCACCTCTTGCAACGCGCCAGCCACTTCAATGCTCTCGTCCAGATCGACATCCTCAAACAGCTTCAGATCCTCAAAGCGCATGAGCTGGGGAGACTGAGCGCTCGCACCCACACCCAAAAAAACGTAATAACGCAAGCGCTCGACAAAAACTTCAATCGCTTGGTGCTTGTGCGCAATGAGCAATTGCACCGCGGCTTGCACGGACGGCGGGAAATTGGGCTTCACGATGCCAACGCCCTTGGCTGGCTTATCGTCGCGCCCGCCAAGAGATTCAATCGTTTTTTCGATCAAACTGGGGGCTTGATCCAACATCACATCTAAGCACTGACGCAGCGTCACGCGAGCGCCAAAGGGTTCGTCGATGACGCCAAGTGGGCGGGGTTTGGAAGATGCCATCGTGTGCTTTGAAGATTGCGTTGATCTTACATCCAAGCTTACGCCAACGCCTTGTAACGCACGCGCTTGGGTTTGGCACCCTCTTCGCCTAAGCGTTTCTTTTTGTCAGCCTCATATTCTTGATAGTTGCCGTCAAAAAACGTCCACTGAGAATCGCCCTCGCAAGCCAAGATGTGCGTGGCGATTCGGTCTAAAAACCAGCGATCGTGGCTGATCACCATCACAGAGCCAGCAAATTCGAGCAAAGCATCTTCCAAAGCGCGCAGGGTTTCCACATCAAGGTCGTTTGAAGGCTCATCGAGCATGAGCACATTGCCGCCAGCAATCAGTGTTTTGGCCAAATGCAAGCGCCCGCGCTCGCCGCCGGATAAATTGCCTACTTTCTTTTGCTGATCACTGCCAGAGAAGTTAAATCGCCCGCAATAGGCGCGGCTGGCTACCGTGAATTTGCCAATTTGCAGCATATCCAGCCCACCTGAGATGTCTTCCCACACGGTCTTTTCATCCGCCAAACTGTCGCGGTTTTGATCGACAAAAGCCATCTGTGCCGTCGTGCCAATTTTGACTGTGCCGCTATCAGGCTGCTCTTTGCCTGCAATCATGCGAAAAAGTGTAGATTTGCCCGCACCGTTCGGCCCGATGATGCCCACAATCGCACCCGCCGGCACTTTGAAGCTCAAATTATCAATCAGGAGCCGCTCGCCAAAGGCTTTAGATACGCCATTGAACTCAATCACTTCATTGCCCAATCGTTCAGCCACAGGGATGAAAATCTCCGAGGTCTCGTTGCGCTTTTGATATTCTTGGCTGGAGAGCTCCTCAAAGCGTGCAATGCGCGCTTTGGATTTGGCTTGCCTTCCTTTAGGATTTTGGCGCACCCAGTCAAGCTCTTTCTTCAGCGCCTTGGTGCGCGCTTCTTCGCCTTTGGCTTCTTTGGCCAAACGATCCGTTTTCTGTTCTAGCCAAGTGGAATAGTTGCCCTTCCATGGAATGCCTGAGCCACGATCGAGCTCAAGAATCCACTCAGCAGCATTGTCTAAAAAGTAACGATCATGGGTGATCGCCACCACGGTGCCGGGGAAGCGCGCAAGGAATTGCTCCAGCCAATCCACACTTTCTGCATCCAAGTGGTTGGTTGGCTCATCAAGCAGCAGCATGTCGGGCTTAGACAAGAGCAATTGACATAGCGCGACGCGGCGCTTCTCACCGCCGGAGAGCTTGCCAATGATGGCATCCCACTCGGGTAAGCGCAGCGCATCGGCTGCAATCTCTAGCGCATGGCCGGTATCGTCGCCAGCGGCAGCGATGATGGCCTCAAGTTCGGCTTGCTCAGCAGCGAGCTTGTCGAAATCAGCATCTTCTGCGCCGTAGTCCACATACACCTGCTCCAGCCGCGCTTTGGCAGCCAGCACCGCCTCCATTGCGCTTTCCACCGCTTCGCGCACGGTGTGCTCCGGGTTGAGCTGAGGCTCCTGTGGCAAATAGCCCACTTTGATGCCCGGCATTGGAATTGCTTCGCCTTCGATTTCTTTGTCCACACCCGCCATGATTTTGAGCAAGGTGGATTTGCCTGAGCCATTCAGGCCGAGCACGCCAATCTTGGCGCCAGGGAAAAAAGAGAGCGAAATATCTTTGAGGATATGGCGCTTGGGCGGCACGATTTTGCCAACCCGGTTCATGGTGTAAACGTATTGAGACATGGAATCTTTGATGCGCTGCGATCAGCTGCGTGTTAAATAGTTTGAATCAATCGCTGGGTTAGTTTGTGGTTTGCACGCCTGTGCAAAAGCTGTGGCACACTGCTTTTCCCAACAACATCTTCAAAACCGAAAGAGACATTGTATGCAAAGCATTCACCATCGCAGCAAACGCCTGATATTTTCATTGGCAGCCGCCTCTATTTTGGCGCTGTCGGGCTGCGCCAGCATGAACAATCCCAACCCTAACCAAGCGCCAGCAGAAAAAGGTGTCTGGTTTGTGGAGCCCCAGAACGGTGCGACTGTTGGCCAAACCTTCAAGGTCAAATTCGGCGTGAAAGGCATGGACGTCCAGCCTGCCGCTGCTGGCCAAAATCCGGGCAAAGGCCACCATCACGTGCTGATCAATCTCTTGAGTAAACCAGCTGGCGAGATCATCCCATTTGACGACAAACACGTTCACTTCGGCGCAGGACAAACCGAGGCTGAGCTCAAACTCGCACCCGGCCAATACAAGCTCACCATGCAATTTGCCGATGGCTACCATTTAAGTTATGGCAAAGATATGGCCGCGACGATTGAAGTGACGGTGAAGTAATCAATTTCACCTAGACCAAAAAAAACCCGCTGATAGCGGGTTTTTGTTTGAGAAGCAACCAATTACTTGGCAGGAGCCTTCTTAGCTGGCTTTTTGCTTTTCTTTGGCTTTGATGTTGCGTTGTTCATGGTGAAATCTCCAAAACGAGGGTTTTTGCAAACGCCTTGCTTTTCAGCTCGGCTTCCGATTTTCTTGATTGATTGCCAGGCAAGCCTTTCATCAACAAGTCAATTTATAACGGCTCGCTGGGCTGCGCGTTGACAGGCCTCTGAAAATAAAAGATGCGCTCTCGGATTTACACTTCACAGCTATGCCGCCCTCTTCTCTAGCTGCCAAGCAGCCTTTTCAACGCAAGGATTTTCTTCGGTTTTTGTTGTGTTCGCCTTTTTATTGGATGCTTGCCTTGCTCGTGATCGAGGCGGGCTTGGCGGCTGCCACCACGGCCTTGATCATTCAGGCCAGCCACGATGTGGCCAACCAAGCGTTTTTGATTTCCGATTTTGCCTGGATCGTGGCCGTGCAATCGGCCTCTTACATCGTGGGTGCCAGCAGCTGGATTTTTGCTGAGCGCGCAGGCTTTGGGGCTTATGGCCGTTACATGCTGCGCTTTGCCCGAGACAACCGCAGCTCACCTGCCTTGCTGGGTGATCGGCCTCAACGCGAATTGGTCGAGCCCTTCCTGACCAACGAGACATTTCACATCCTCTTTGAATTGATCTATGAGCTCGAAGCTGATTTGAAGCTGCTATTTGGCCTGATCTTTAACACCATCGTGCTGGGCTATGCCATCGATGCAGGCTTGCCAGGGGTGTATGCCTTGGTGTTTGTGGCGCTCTTGGCTTTGCAATGGTTTGTTCGTCAACCAGTTTCTCAAGCTTACTTGGCGCAGCAGCGCCAGACCAATCGCATGACGGCGCACTCCTACACGGCTTGGGACAACATCACCGCTGGCAATCGCTACAACTTCTCTCTTTGGCATGCCGGCTTCAAAGAGCGTTTGCGTGGCGCATTGCATGCGCAAATTCGCGCCATCATGGCCAGAGAGGGCATTGCAACGGTGAGTGGTATTTTTGCGTTGATCGTGGTGTTTTCCTATCTGGCTTGGGTGGCGGGGCGCAACGTGGGTGACAGTGCTTTGTTGATCGCATTGGCCGCAACTCTGCCTCGGCAAATCGATTTGTCTTACAACATCTATGGCTTGGCCTCCGGCTGGAATGATCTGCTCGCGGTGTGGACGCGCATCGGCGGCGCCTGCGAGGCGATGCGGCCAGCGCCGGATGCGCAATTCAACCAACGCATTCGATTTGGCGGCGTGAGCTTGCAGCGCGACGCGCAACTGCTGAGATGCCTTGATGTGGACACAGCCATATCGCAGGTGCTGGCGCAGCCCACAGGCCGCATTTTGGTGCGCGGCAGCAATGGCATGGGCAAATCGAGCTTGCTGGTGGCCATGAAAGCGCAGCTCGGCACGCAAGCTTTCTATTGGCCAACGAGCGATAAGCTGTCTTTCGATTTTTTGAAAGCGCGTAGCCAAGAAGACGACGAACCAGACGATGACAACGCAGCGGATGAATCTGCCAGCCACAATCCAAAATCCAGCGGCTTTTCATCTGGCGAGAAGCAATTGCGCAGCCTGCAAGAAATCAGCGCACGGACGCAAGCGAAGGTGTATTTGCTGGATGAATGGGATGCAAATCTCGACAGCAAAAATCGCATTGCAGCGGAGCAGCTGGTTGCTGGCTTGGCCACGCGTGCCATCGTGGTGGAAATCTCACACCGAGACCGCGTTTAGCCTTACGCTGGCGCAGCCATTGAGCGTGTTCGGCGCGCCTGTATCAAGCGAGGTATTTGGCCAACTGGGCAATATCCACATTGCCGCCCGAGATCAACACGCCAACACGCTGGCCTTTGATGCCAACAACGCCTTGCATTGCAGCGGCCATCGCCAACCCGCCCGTGGGCTCAATCACCATCTTCATCCGACTTGCCGCAAAACGCATCGCCTCAATCAAATGCGCATCGCTCACCGTCACGATATCGTCAACCAACGCTTGAATCACCGGGAAAGTCAGTTGCCCCACAAACTGCGTCTGCGCGCCGTCGGCAATCGTCTTGGGCGTATCAATCTTGATGATTTTGCCCGCAGCCTTGCTCTGCTGCGCATCGTTGCCCGCCTCGGGCTCTACACCAATCACGCGAATCTTCGGGTTCAAATGCTTGGCCGCTACCGCGCAACCCGAGATCAGCCCGCCACCGCCCAAGCACACAAGCAGCGCATCCAACTGCCCCACTTCCTGCAAAAGCTCAAGCGCCGCCGTGCCCTGCCCGGCCATCACATGCGCATGGTCATACGGCGGAATCAGCGTCATGCCGCGCTCATCGGCTAATTTCTGGCCGATGGCCATGCGGTCTTCGGTATAGCGGTCATACGTGATCACCTCCGCACCATAGCCACGCGTGGCTGCCAGCTTCACCGCTGGCGAATCCAGTGGCATCACAATCGCCGCTGGAATCCCCAAAATCTGCGCCGACAACGCAATGCCCTGCGCATGGTTACCCGAGCTAAACGCGCACACGCCCAGCTTCTTCTGCTCAGGGGAAAATTGCGCCAGCGCGTTGTAAGCCCCGCGAAACTTGAACGCACCCATGCGCTGGAAATTTTCACACTTGAAGAAAAGCTCCGCGCCCCAGAGATCGTTCGCCGTGCGCGAAGTCAACACCGGCGTGCGATTTGCGATGCCTGCAATACGCGCAGCGGCTTGTGTGATGTCATCAAAGTTGATGGCTAGCGTCATCTGTTTACTCTCAATTTGATAGCAATCTTTGCAGATTCTATGCCGGCCAAGTGTTCAAAACGCTTCAAAATCACTTCGCAAACAGCGATTCCATGCTCTTAAACGCTTTGAACTCAATCGCATTGCCAAACGGATCCAGAAAGAACATGGTGGCTTGCTCGCCGGGCTCGCCTTTGAAGCGAATATAGGGTTCGATGATGAATCGGGTGCCAATGGCTTTGAGCTTGGCAGCCAGCACCTCCCAATCGGGCAGATTCATCACCAAGCCAAAATGCCGCACCGGCACACCGTGGCCATCGACTTCGCTTTTGGCGGTATCGGTGTTCATCGTCGGGCACAGATGCGCGACGATTTGGTGGCCGTGAAAGTTGAAATCCACCCATTCCGGGCTGCTGCGCCCCTCGGGGCAGCCGAGCAAATCGCCATAAAAGGCGCGGGCTTGCTTGAGATCGGTGACGGGAAAGGCGAGGTGAAAGGGTTGCATGGTGTATCTCCAGAGTGCATCGTATCAAACTGCTCTGCGAATTTCTGTTGCGCAGCGTTCAGCGCGTCGCTACTAACGCATTTTGTGCCCGCAACTCTTCCGTCGTCTCGCCGGGCCCTTGCGCACGCCAGCCGGGCGGCTTGAACAGCAGGCCCAGCACTTCACGCACAGATTTGGCAGCGCCTAAATCTTTGAACAACGCCATCCACTGATGCAACTCCACTTTCAAAGGGTTGTGGCTGTTCATCGGCTTGACCCAGCCATAGCGGCAAGGCTCTTCGCTTTTCTCTTGCGCGTAGGTGCCAAACAAGCGATCAAAAATAATCAGCACACCACCGAAGTTGGCATCCAGGTAATTCAAATTGGCCGCATGGTGTACGCGGTGAGCGCTGGGTGTGTTGAGGATGTATTCCAAAGGGCCGAGCTTGGGGATCCACGTGGCATGCAGCCAAAATTGGTAGAGTAAATTGATGCCCAAACACGCCAGCACCACGCGCGGCGAAAAGCCCAGCACGATCAGCGGCAGAAAAAAGTAAATCGCACCGGAGAAAAACGCTGTCCACCCCAGCCTATAAGCCGCAGCCAGCGTGAGCTGATTGGGTGAATGATGCACTGCATGCGTACACCACATCAACCGCACGCGGTGGCTGGCGCGGTGATACCAGTAATAGCAAAATTCTTGGCCAATAAAGAGCACCGCAAAAGCCCACAGGCCCGTGAGTGGCACTGTCATGAGCCGATTGGCCCAGACCCAATCGGCCACCGGGCTTAGCAGCACACCGGGAATCAAAATGCGCTGTAGATTGCGCACCACCAAATCCAGCAGTGACACACCAAACGCCCGCCAATCGTAGCTGCCCGGCATGCGCCATTGCATGACCACAGCCTCCATCAAAGAGGCCGTCAGCACAATCATCGGCAAAAACAGCAAAAAGCGCGGTACACCTTCCATCGTTAGCAAGTGTAGGGGGATGAGCTCGCTTTTGTGCATCGCTGCTGTAAAGTTGAGCGAATTAATATCTTGCTAGAAAGCTCGCCATGACCAAGCCCTATGATTTGATTCTCTACGGTGCCACAGGCTTTGTGGGCCAGCAGGCTGTTGCTTACCTTGCCCAGCATGCCGCAGGGCTGCGCTGGGCGATTGCTGGGCGCTCTCTTGCCAAGCTCGAAGCGAGTCGAGTGGCGGCAGATGCGCCCGATGCGCCGATCATCGTGGCCGATGCGCAAGATGCCTCAGCCCTCGCCGACCTAGCCGCGCAAACCCGTGTGATGCTGAGCTGCGCTGGGCCTTATGCTTTGCACGGCAGCAAGCTGTTAGCCGCCTGCGTGAGCGCCAAAACGCATTACTGCGACATCACCGGCGAGACGCCGTGGATTCGACAGATGATTGACGCGCACCATGCGCAAGCTTGCACCGACGGCACACGCATCGTGCCCAGCTGTGGCTTTGATTCTGTGCCCAGCGATTTGGGCGCGTATCTGATGCAGCGCGAAATGCTGGTGCGCCATGGCGAGGCCTGCACACAGATCAAAGCCGCATTCACGTTGAGCGGCGGCGGGCTCAATGGCGGCACGCTCGCCTCCATGCTCAACATGATGGAAACCGGGCAACTGGGCGCGGTGCAAGATCTGTTTTTGCTCAACCCAGAAGGCACGCGAGCAAAAAACGAGAGCATGCACCGCGACCCCATCGGCAGCCACCGCGATGCAGATTTCAAAGGCTGGCTCGGCCTGTTCATCATGGGCCCGATCAACACCCGCGTGGTGCGCCGCAGCACCGCCTTGCGCGGCCAGAGCGTGGTGTATCAAGAATACATGCGCTACGGCAGCTCAGCCTTGGCAGGCGCAGCGGCACTGGGCATGGGCGTAGGCGGCAAAGTGCAAAGCTCGCTCATGGCCACCGCTCCACTGCGCAAACTCACCCTAGCTGCCCTGCCCCTGCTGCCCAAACGCTGGCTCCCGCAGCCCGGCCAAGGCCCCAGCGTGGCCAACATGGATCGCGGCTTCTTCAAAATCGAATTGGTGGGCACATCAAGCTCCGGCAAAAAACTGCGCGGCCTGATCAGCGACCAACTCGATGCCGGCAACCGCGCCACAGTCAAGATGATGTGTGAATCAGCCTTGTGCATAGCGCTGGACGAGAAGAAATTGCCTGCGGCGGCTGGCGTGATCACGCCGAGTGTGGCTTTGGGCGATGTGCTGGAGCAGCGCTTGCTTGCTGCCGGGATGCGCGTGGAGGTATCTGATGACTCTTAATTTAATAGCACTCTGATCATATTCAATGCCGGCTATCTGCCCAAAAAGCTTAAGAATCAGCTCCCAGCCACCTTCATGCGGTTCACCAAAATCGAGCCGGTGCGCTTGCCGCCGAAGGTGTAGGCATCTGAGCCTACTGCTTCGATCCCTTTCAACATATCTTTCATGTTGCCCGCGATCGTGATCTCTTGCACGGGATAGGCAATGCGGCCTTTCTCGACCCAAAAGCCAGTAGCGCCACGCGAATAATCACCCGTCACATAATTCACGCCTTGCCCCATGAGCTCGATCACGAAGAGACCTGTACCCAACTTTTCCAGCATGGCTTGCAGATCATCGCTGCTGCGCGTCAGGCGCGAAGTCAGTGTGAGATTGTGAGAGCCACCTGCGTTGCCCGTGGTGCGCATACCGAGCTTGCGGGCTGAGTAAGTGGAGAGGAAATAGCCACCTACTTTGCCCGCATCCAGCACCTTGCGAGCTTGTGTTTTCACGCCCTCTTCATCAAACGGGGCACTGGCTTTGCCACCCTTCACATGGGGGTCTTCAGCGATGTCGATGTGTTGAGGCATGACTTGTTTGCCCATGGAATCGAGCAAAAACGAGCTCTTGCGATACAGCGCACCGCCGCTGACAGCTTGCACATAGCTGCCAAGCAAGCCAGCAGCCAAAGGGGACTCAAATAACACGGGGCACTGTGTGGTGGCAATCTTGCGAGCATTCAGGCGCGAGAGGGCTCGCTCAGCCGCATAGCGCCCGATGCTCTCTGGGCTGGCCATATCAACAGCATTGCGCTCCGAGCTGTACCAATAATCTCTCTGCATGCCATCGCCCTTGCCGGCAATCGGCGCCACGCTCATCGAATGGCGGCTCGATGCATAGCCACCGCGAAAGCCCATTTTCCCGCCGCGCATGTGGCCAGCAAAAAAGTGACTTTGCTGCGCGGATACGCCAGCGCCCTCGCTGTTGGTGATTCGCCTGTCTGTCTTCATCGCAGCGCTTTCACAGCGCAGCGCCAGCTCCAGCGCGGCCTCGCTGCTCAGCACCCACGGATGGAACAAATCAAGATCCGGGTAAGAAGTAGCCACATCTTGTAGATCAGGCAGGCCAGCCACCGGATCTTCTGCCGTGAAGCGAGCAATGTCATATGCCGCCTGCACGGTTTGCGCAATCGCTGCTTCGGAAAAATCAGAGGTGCTGGCATTGCCGCGACGCTTGCCCACATACACCGTCACGCCGAGTGATTTATCGCGATTGCGCTCCACATTTTCTAGTTTTCCCAAACGGGCAGAAACTGAGAGGCCACTGCCTTCCGATGCTTCGGCGGCGGCATCGGTGCATTTCAGTTTTTTAGCATGCGCGAGTGCGCTGTCGACCAAGTTTTCAAAGGTAGCGCGAGAGTAAGAAAAACCATCAAGTGGCTTGAGCGATAGGGGTTGTGATGTCATGATCACGATCATAACGGCTGGATGCTCAGGATGCGCGTTGTCGCCAGAGCGGCTGCAAATGCCGCGCCAGCCCTCTCTAGGCCATATCTAGAAGAAAACATCGCTTTGCCGGCATAAAATATGCAAAGTATGCTACTGAATATATAGCAATCACTTAAGAAGACAACAGTTTTTTAACAGGCGCAGGCAGCCCTACAGTTCGCCAATCTGCCACCCAATCCCCCAATTCAGGCAGCGCAGAGGCCTGCTCCAACACCACCACATGCAAATGCAAATCCTTGTGTGTGAGCACATGAACGAATGGCTGCAGCGCCTTGAGAGCAGCCCGCTCATTGGGTGAGATGGCCTCTTCCAAAGCTTGCAAGCTCTCAAACAGCGGAAAGCAATACAGCCCGGCCCACACACCCGGTGTGGGCCGCTTTTGCAAGAGCACCGCGCTATGTGTGTCGGCACTTCGCTTTGCCCAAAGCAGCCACAAGGCTTGGCTGCTGCGTTTGAGCTTTTTGGTTTTCACGGGATAGCTTTGCACCCTCGCCTGCGCTTTAGCAACACAGCGTTGCTCAAAAGGGCAAGCACCACAGCTTGGCTGGCGGGGCGTGCAGATGGTCGCACCCAAATCCATGATCGCTTGCGTGTAGCGCGGCATAGCGCTGGCCACATCACGCTTGGGCAGCAGCTCCGTGGCCTGTTGCAAAAGCGCTTGCTCATTTTTACGGGCGGCTAGATCGCCGCCAAAACCTAACACGCGCGTGAGCACACGCTTGACATTGCCATCCAGTATTGCGACACGCTCACCAACGCAGAAAGATGCGACAGCCGCTGCGGTTGAAGGCCCAATGCCTGGCAAACTTTGCAGCAGCTCGGCAGTGCGCGGGAATTCACCAGCATGCAGGCTCACCACAGCCTTTGCGCAGGCATGAAGATTGCGAGCACGGGAGTAGTAGCCTAAGCCTGCCCACAGGGCAAGCACCTCATCTTGAGGGGCGGCGGCCAGCTCTCGCACGCTCGGAAAGCGCTGCAAAAAGCGTTGGTAATAGCCAAGCACCGTGACCACCTGCGTTTGCTGAAGCATGATTTCACTGAGCCACACGCGATAAGGATCGCGCGTATTTTGCCAAGGCAATCCTGTGCGGCCATGCTTTGCATGCCAAGCAAGAAGAATCGCCGAAAACGGCTCTTCTCGCCTAGACATGATCCAGCTGAAACAGCGATGATTGCAAGCTCAAAACCACTCAAACGCTTGCGTGAGCCAGCAAGCCATCGCGCTGGGAATCCGGGTGCACGGGCGCATCCACCAGCATGCTGGTGAGCAAAGAAAGCTTGGTGTCGAGCTCGATTGATTTTGCATCTTGGGTGTCGAGCTCAATGATTCGATCATCCAGCGTGACTGCCGCATTTTGAATACGCTCGATGGCTTCAAGGCGTTTGGCGAAATTCTTGCGGCGCTCACGCAATTGGGCATCGAGCTGCGAAGCTGCAGATTTGTTCCAGAGCTCGACCTCGCCCAAGGCCGATTCAAACACCACGCGCAAGCGCGTGGCCAAGGCACGCACCAGCCGATCTGCAAATTCAGGTTGAGCCAAGCGGAAGGCATTGCCCAAGCCTAGATATTGCGCATGGCTGCGCTCCACAGCATCCAGATCATTTTGGTAGCGCGCCAGCTCGGGCTCACGCGGTGTTTGCAACGAAAAACCGAATTCCGTGTTGAGCTGACGAAAGCTGGTGGCCAGCATATTGTGGATTTCGCCATTGAGCTGCTTGGTGTGGCCAAAGATATCGCGCAAGCGCCCGAAAGTCTCAGCATAGGCTTTGCGCGCACCCAGCTTGATGCCCGGCTGGCGCAGCGCTTCATTGAGCTGGCGCAGCTCGGCACGAAGCGTCGATGTACCCAAAGCGGTGAACACCTCGCGCAGCAATTTCAAATGCACTGAGCGCACCGCATGGATGCGCATCCCACTGGCATCAAACTCGGCTTGCTCGCTTTCGATGCGCCCTCGCATATGTTTGATGACATTGGCGTTTTTGCCGCGCAAGCCGCGCAGCTCCATCATTTGCTCCTGCAAATCGCGACGACGCATCGTGATCACGCGCGAGACCTCTTGGCGCAGCTCGCCGATGCTGCTGGAAACTGCTGCTTGCAAAATCTTTTTGCGCTGCCCCATCATGCCCTCAGACAAGGCTTGCTCAAGCTGGGGCAGTTGGCTGGCTTTGAGCAAACCCGCATCCCCCATGACTTTGGCCACCAGCCCTTTTTGCGCAGAAACTGGAATCACTTGGTTTTCAGGCAACGCCAAAATCTCTGCCGAGGTGCGCCTTTGGCGCTCAACTGCTAGCCTTATTTGATCGGGTGTAGAAAGTGCATCCCACAGCGTGTCGATTTTGTTGAGCACAACCAAACGCGAGGAGTAATCCGTCTGCTCGGTGATCAGGTGATCCTTCCAAATCGACAAATCAGATTTGGTGACGCCGGTGTCTGCCGCCAATATAAACACAACCGCGTGTGCCTGCGGAATCAGGCTGACCGTTAATTCAGGCTCAGCACCAATCGCGTTCAAGCCCGGTGTATCCAAAATCACCAAACCTTGTTTGAGCAGCGGATGCGCAATATTGATCAGCGCATGTCGCCAGCGCGGCACTTCAACCCTGCCCTGTGCATCTTGGCGAGGATTGTCTTGCGGCGTCTCATCATGCCAAAACCCGAGCGCTCTGGCCTCGTCTTTGCTGACTTTGATGACCTCAGAGACTTTTTCAAAGGCTGTGGCCAACTGATCAGGATCGTTGACATCCAAATCGATGCGTGTCCACTGGTCGGGGGCATGCCGCCATTCCATCAAAGATTGGGATTGAAGGCGGCTTTCAATCGGCAACAAACGCAAACAGGGTGGCACATCACCATCCCAGCCTAGCTCGGTGGGACACATCGTGGTGCGGCCTGCGCTGGCTGGCATGATGCGACGACCATAAGTGGCAAAGAAAATCGCGTTGATCAGCTCAGATTTGCCGCGTGAAAATTCAGCGACGAAAGCCACCATGACTTTGTCTGAGCGCACTTGCGCTTCAAGCTGCACCATGCGCTCAGAAATAGCGGCATCCATCAGCTCGTGATCCCCGAGCCAATCCGAGAGTTGCTTCAGACGCGCAGCAAACTCCCTGCGCCAAGCGCCATGAGAATCAAATTGGTCAACAAACAGAGTAGATTTTGGGACAGCGTTCACAGGCAGGGAAATTCAAAGCTTCAATTCACAACTGGCTCAGATATTACACCCTAGGCCACAGATGCTCAATCGGAATCTGTTCGCTTGGAAATAGGTTGCCTTGCCCAATCTAAAAAACACAACCAGTGCGCCAGAGAAAGCATCCACGCGCTGGGAGTTTTCTGAATTTACTTCTTCGCAGGCGAGGCAGCAGCACCCGAGCCGCCGTTACGCATCACACGGAAGAAATCGCTGGATGGGTCGAGCACCATCACATCGCTCTTCTTAGAAAAACTGCTTTTGTAGGCATCTAAACTGCGATAAAACTGCGCAAATTGAGGATCGCGGCCAAAAGCATCGCCATACAAAGCTGCGGCTTTGGCATCTCCTTCGCCCTTGATTTTTTGCGCATCCCGATAAGCTTCAGCCACGATCACCTCACGCTGGCGATCTGCATCAGCGCGAATTTTCTCCGCTTCAGCAGCGCCAGTAGAGCGCAACTCGTTGGCCACTTGGCGGCGTTCGGATTGCATACGCTGATAGACAGAATCCGTCACAGAGGGTGGAAAATCCACGCGCTTGATCCTGACATCGACGATCTCAATACCAAAATTTTTGGCATCTTCGATCAAACGCTGCTGCACACCAAGCATCACTTTGTCTCGCTCGCTAGAGAGCACATCGCGCACCGTGCGCTTGGTCACTTCGGAGTTGAGTGCGTCTTGCACCACAGAAGTCAGGCGGCTCTCTGCTGTGGCGATGTTGGCGCCACCAGAGTTATTGCGAATGAATTGCCGCGCATCAGAAATACGCCATTTCACAAGCCAATCAACGACCAAATTTTTCTTCTCCGCAGTTTGGATGGAGCCGGTTTCAGGGCTGTCCAGCGTCAAGATTCGGCGGTCTAGAAAAACCACGTTTTGAAACGGCTGGGGCAGCTTAAAGCGCAAGCCAGGCTCCGTGATCACTTCCTTGATTTGGCCAAAGGAATAGAGCACACCAAATTGACGTTGATCCACCACAAAAAGCGTGGATGCCAAGCCAGCAAGAATCACCAGCAGGCCAGAAATTACAAATCCAATTCTGTTCATGATTTTTCTCCCTATCAGCGGCTATCGCGATCACGGCTGCTGCGACCCATCGCAGGCGGCGAGCTCGGGGCCACGGCTGGCGCTACAGTATTAGGAGCACCCGAGGCAGTGTTAGTGCTGGGAATCGTCACAATCTCGCTCGAACTGCCGCTGAGTTGCATGATTTTGTCGAGTGGCAAATATAGCAAGCTGTTGCCTTGCCGAGAATCCACCAAAATCTTGGTTGTGTTGCTGTAAATTTGCTGCATGGTGTCTAAATACATGCGATCTCGCGTGACCTGCGGCGCCTTGGCATATTCCGTGTAAATAGCTCGGAAGCGTTGCGCATCGCCCTCAGCCTGTGCCACAACGCGCGCTTTGTAACCTTCTGATTCCTCCTTCAACCGAGATGCGGTACCTCGTGCGCGAGGAATCACATCGTTGGCATAGGCTTGCCCTTCGTTTTTAGCGCGATCACGGTCTTGCCCAGCCTTCAGCGCATCGTCAAATGCGGCTTGCACTGCCTCTGGCGGCTGCACATTGGTGATGTTGACATTTTGCACGTCAATGCCAGTTTTGTAGCGGTCGAGTTGAGCTTGCACGCTCTTGGCCACATCGCGCTGAATGGATTCACGGTCTTTGTTGAGCACAGTATCCATGCCGCTCTTGCCCACCACTTCACGAATGGCCGACTCAGCAGCTTTCACCACAGCTTCATCGGGCGTGCGATTTTGAAACAAATAATCCGCAGCGCTTTTCAAGCGGTACTGGATTGTGAAGCGCACATCAACGATGTTTTCATCTTGCGTGAGCACCGACCAATCTTTGAGACCAGAATTCCCAACAGCAGAATTGCGGCCGATCTCCACAGAACGCAACTGCGTGAGCGCGACAGTTTCATGCCGCTCAAACGGATAGGGCGCACGCCAGTTAAAGCCTGCGTCAACGGTGCGGTTGAGTGCACCAAAACGCGTGATCACTGCTTGCTGACCCTCTTGGACAATAAAAAACCCCGTACCAAGCCAAATCAGCACGGCGATCACAACAATCAATCCAGCGCCTATCCCTGCGGATTTCATGTCTGGCTGAAAACCACCGCTGTTGCCACTGCTACCGCCGCTGTTGTTGCCATTGTTTTGGTTGTGGCGATTCCAATTGGGTTCGCCGCCACGCGGGGCTTGTTTGTTGCCACCAAAGAGGCCGCCCAGCTTGCGGTTGAAATCGCGCCATAGCTCATCAAGATCAGGCGGGCCTTGGTTGGGCGAGCCGCCGCCAGAGCTGCCGCCCTGCCCGGGTGCAGACGAAGGCGCAGGCGCAACCGGGGCTGGGGCTGGCGTTGGCGCAGGCGCTGGGCTAGGTGGCGCAGGTGGTGCATTGCCATCGCTTGGAGGAGGTGCAGAAGCAGGCGCATCAGAGCGCCCCCATTTACCGTCGTTGAGATTGAATATTCGGGAGAACATGCGATGGAGCGAGAGCATTGTGGCTCGCGGTGAAAGTGTGGGCATGGGCAACATATGGGTTGTCATCATAAACTGTCAAGAGCTGGGAGCACGCGCGGCCAAAATTGACCGCAAAATTTCCAAGCCTTCGCCATTCTGGGCGCTGACAAAAACACGCTCAATACTTTGGCCATCGACCTCGTAGTGGTCATGCAGCTTTTGCGGCCGCTGCTCGGCAGCCAAGGCGTCGTATTTGTTGAATATCAAAAGCTGCGGAATCTCCGTCGCACCAATCTCTCCAAGCACATGCTGCACTTCTTTGATTTGCTCGATGAAATGAGGGTTTGCAGCATCAACGACATGCAGTAGCAATTGCGCATTGGCAGCTTCTTGCAAAGTGGCCTCAAAAGCATCAATCAAGCCATGGGGCAGATCACGTATGAAACCCACTGTGTCTGACAAGCTCGCTGATTGTTGGGCATGACCCAAATAAATGCTGCGTGTGGTCGGGTCAAGCGTGGCAAACAGTTGATCGGCGGCATACACCTTAGCTTTGGTGAGCTTGTTAAACAAGGTGGATTTCCCGGCATTGGTGTAGCCCACCAAAGCGATACCAAAATGCTGGGCATTTACACGCTGGCGGCGCTGTGTGTTGCGCTGTTTTTTCACCGTCTCCAGCCGTGCTTTGGTGCGCTTGATCGATTCGTTGATCATGCGCTTGTCCAGCTCCATCTGCGTCTCACCAGGACCGCCGCGTCCGCCGATGCCGCCCCTTTGGCGTTCGAGGTGACTCCAGCGGCGCACAAGCCGGGTGGATTGGTATTGCAGTTTGGCCAGCTCAACTTGAAGTTTGCCTTCATGAGAGCGGGCACGCTGGGCAAAAATCTCGAGAATTAAAAAAATACGATCATTGACTGGCAAGCCAATACGCCGCTCTAAATTGCGCTGCTGCGCAGGGCTGATTGCTTGATCAAACAAGATTTCAGCCGCACCATGTTGCTGTGCCAATGCTTGGATTTCGTCGGCTTTGCCGCTGCCCACAAAAAGTGCCGCATCAGGTGCATGGCGTTTGCACGTCATGCGTGCGACAGGCCGCAAGCCGGCAGTGAGCGCAAGGAGGCCAAGCTCTTCAAGAGAGGCATCGAAGTTCGGAGCGTGGAAATCCACGCCGACGAGCAGCACTGTGTTGCTGCTTGTGGGCAGCTCTGAACTCTCGCTGGATGGTGCCAAGCTGAATGAAGCTTAAGCGCTTGGTTTATTGCGCAGGCGCAGCAACACCAACAGATGGAGAACCATCTTCAGCGGTGCTGAAGTTCACGGCACGACCGGGCACGATGGTCGAGATAGCATGCTTGTAAACCATTTGCGTAACGGTATTGCGGAGCAGCACGACGTACTGATCAAACGATTCGATTTGGCCTTGCAGTTTGATGCCGTTGACCAAGTAAATCGACACGGGCACATGCTCGCGGCGGAGTTGGTTCAAGAACGGGTCTTGCAAGAGTTGGCCTTTGTTGTTGCTCACGATATTCTCCGTGTTCCAGTAATTATTGGAACTGTTACGATAACACAGAGTGTGGCCTAAAAGCAAAAGTTCAATGCCCCTTGGCTGTAAAAGCCTGTTTTTTTCTTGACAATCGAAAAAGGTAGAGCGCTCTGGGCGAAATTAACTTTACTTCTTCTCATCAAACGGATTGTCTTGAGAGCGGAATTCGATGCGCATCGGTGTGCCCACGAGGTCGAAAGCTTTGCGGATTCGGCCTTCCAAGAAGCGCTTCCACGCATCAGTGATGTGATCAAGCATATTGCCATGCACGATGATGATGGGAGGATTCTGCCCGCCTTGATGCGCATAGCGCGGCTTGGGGCGGCGGTGCCCATCTCTGCGCGGTGCTTGCTCTTCAATGGCTTGCAGCAAGATACGCGTGAGCTGGGGTGTGGGCATTTTGCGAAAGCTGGATTGGAAGGCATGCGCAATTGATTTCCACACAGGCGCTAAGCCTTGCCGCTTGATCGCAGAAATTTTATGAACTTCTGCAAACTTCAAAAATACCAAGCGCGTCTCAATCGAACGCTCCAGCAGCTCGCGCTCGTAGCTGTCAATCGCATCCCATTTGTTGATAGCGAGCACGAGTGCCCTGCCCGCCTCCACGCAGTAAGCAGCAATATGCGCATCTTGATCGCTGATGCCTTCTTTGGCATCGATCAGCAGCAACACGACGTGGGCACTCTCGATAGCTTGCAGTGTTTTTACAACGGAAAATTTTTCAATCGCTTCAAACACTTTGCCTTTGCGGCGCAAACCTGCCGTGTCGATCAGCTCAAACTTTTGTCCGCCTTTTTCAAACGGCACGGAGATCGCATCTCGCGTGGTGCCGGGTTGATCAAAGGCCACCAAGCGCTCCTCTCCCAGCCAAGTGTTGATGAGCGTGGATTTGCCGACGTTAGGCTTGCCTGCGACTGCGAGCTTGATAACATCAGGATCGCGCACTTCTTCTTCCGTCTGCTCAGGCAAATTCAGTTTATCCAGCGCCTCTTCAATCAGCGGTCGAATATTCTGGCCGTGCGCAGCGGATACGGCACGCACATCGCCCAAACCGAGCTCGAAAAATTCGCTCAGCTGCGCACCAGCTTGCATGCCCTCAGCTTTGTTGGCAGCAAGGATCGTGGGCTTGCCCAGCTTACGCAAATACTTTGCAATATCGTGATCTTGCGCAGAAATGCCATCACGCGCATCCACCACAAAGATCACCACATCGCACTCAGCGACGGCTTGACGGGTCTGCTTGGCCATTTCTTTAAAAATGCCACTCTCCGCCGTCGGCTCAAAGCCGCCAGTATCAATCACGATATATTCGCGATTGCCAAGGCGAGCATTGCCGTAGTGGCGATCTCGCGTCAGGCCCGCGTAATCGGCCACAATGGCATCGCGGCTTTTTGTAAAACGGTTAAAGAGCGTCGATTTGCCGACGTTCGGTCTGCCGACCAAGGCCACCACGGGTTTCATTCAGAGACCTTTTATTTGTAGCCGTTCGCTCCTGTGTGGTCGCGGTGCATCGACCCTGCGTACGAACGGAAAACTATTCTGGCCTAAAGCCGAAGACACCACCTGATTTCGTCACAACAACCAAAGAATCGCCGGCCAATGCCGGGCTGCCAACGATAGCACTGCCATCAGTCGTCAGGCGATTCAATGCTGCACCGTCTTCGCGCGATAACATATGCAGGTTTCCATTGCTGTCGCCTACCACCACAGAACGGCCAACAACCAATGGCGCACTCAAAGTGCGATGCAACAAGCGATCCGATGACCAAGCATTTTGTCCATCGCTTCTACGCCACGCGATGAGTTTGCCATCTGTTTCCGTGCCAAAAACAAGGTTTCCATCACCATGGATACCTTCTGCGCCATTGGCTGGGCGATTCCAAAGCAGTGTGCCACGCGCCGCGTTGACGCAACCCACAGAAGCTTGGAAAGCACGGGCGCAGACCACATCACCAATTCGACTGACCTGCCCGACCATATCCACCAAACGCTCCACATCATTCGTGCCACGCGGAGCGGCAATCGCCGCCTCCCAGCGCACGCTGCCATTGCCAGGATTCAAGCCAACCAAACGGCCACCCAAACCAACCACCAGCGTATCGCCAACCGCCAACATCGTGCCAGCTTTGGAGAGCACGAGCGGCTCATTGGGGCGCTGCTGAGCCCAAATTTTTCGTCCCGTTGCAGCGTCAAAAGCATGCACCGATCTGTCGGCCAGCATCACAAAGACGCGCGCACCACCGACGAAGGGCGCGGTAAACGCTCTGGCTGGAAGCTTAGCCTTCCACAGTTGCTTGCCCTCATCCAGCACGACAACATCATTGTCGCGGGTGATGACTGCAGTGAATTTGCCATCGGTGCCTGCGCCCGTGGCAAGCGGTGCACCCGCTGTGCCACGCCAAATATCACGCCCAGAGACAGCATCTATAGCGGCTACGGTACCGTCTGTTGCAGCCACAACCACGGTATTGCCTACAACAGTCGGCCCTGCGCCAGGCGGCACCTCACCGATTCGGCTCGTCCAAGCTTGTTTCACCCCAATCAATGGCACATTTGCCGCCAAGGGTGCCGGATCGGGGCGTTTGCTGCCAGAGCAGCCGCTGAGGCCTGCGCAAAAGGCGCCTAAAACCACAGCATATTTCGTATATTTCATAGCGTCAAAAGTGTCAAAGCGCATTGAAAATAGAGTGTGAGATCGCATCGTAACTCCAGCAGTCATAGGGTGAAAGGTCATCACTTCGGAGCGCTCACAGGTGCGGCAGCTGAAGCCGCTGGCGCGGCGGCCTGTGCAGCGCTGGCAGCAGCTTCTTTGCTGCTGACATCAACACCCAAAGCATTGAGCTTGACTTCTACCAATCGGCGGTATTCACTGCGCTCATCCATTCCCTTGTGCGCTTTTTCAAAAGCAAACTTAGCATCCTCACGCTTGCCTTGAGCCAGCAAAATATCACCTCGGCGATCGGCTGCCAAGGCTTCAAATTCTTTTGGCAAACCTTCCGTGAGCTTTAAAGCAGCATCAAAAGATTTGTTTTCAAACAAAATGGAGGCCAGCCGAAGCTTGGCGATGGCTCGGTAGCTTTCATCAGCAGCGTTTCCGGCCACCCACTCCAAAGGCGCTTTGGCTTGCTCTGCCTGACCTTTGTCGTAGAGTGTTTTGGCAGACAGCAATCCGGCTTGTGCAGCGTAGGTTGTACCGCCGAAGCGTTCTTTCATGTCTGCAAAAGCCCGACTGATTTTGGCAGGATCTCCGCCTTGCACCGCACGATCAACCTCATCATACATGGCCGCTGCTTGCAAAGATTGGCTGCGCTGCCACCATTGCCAGCCGTTGTATGCAGCAATGGAGCCAAATACCAAAATCAGAACACCACTGATGATGCCGCCGAACTGCCTCCAAAATGCCTTGAGCTTATCGAGCTGCTCTTGTTCTTCAAGATCGAGATGTTTCATTGTGAGTGCAAAAAAAGTCCAATCAAGGATTGTAGAGCTTGGCGCAGATGTTTTTTTATTTGATGCAATGGCCTGCCCGGAGGGGATCGAACCCCCGACCCACAGCTTAGAAGGCTGTTGCTCTATCCAACTGAGCTACGGACAGTCATAAAAGGCTTTGACTCAACGTAAAACGCCCCGCAAACGGGAATCTGCGAGGCGTTAAAAGCAAACCTTTGTTTGCAT
>JANNED010000154.1:0-10664 GCA_031388245.1 Variovorax sp. | reverse complement strand
AAAAACCCGAATGGCGAGAAACTCAGCCTGACAGCGGGCATGCTGGTAGCCGCTGAAATCCACCAAGGCCGGCGCACGGTGATTGAATACTTGCTCAGCCCGGTGATGAAGGTGGGGGCAGAGGCGGCGCGGGAGCGGTGATCACGTTGCATGGCTGACTAAAATCGCTTCATGACCTCTTCCATGCAACCCCTCGCCGAGCGCCTGCGCCCCAAAGCTTTAGGCGCTGTGATTGGCCAGCAGCATCTGCTGGGCGACGGCATGCCGCTGCGGGTGGCGTTTGAATCGGGCGTACCGCACAGTTGCATTTTGTGGGGGCCGCCGGGTGTGGGCAAGACCACGATTGCGCGGCTGATGGCCAGCAGTTTTTCGGCGCAGTTTATTGCGATCAGCGCTGTGCTGGGCGGTGTGAAGGATATTCGTGAGGCTGTGGAAAAGGCCGAGGCCGCTCGAACAGGTCTCATGCCGCAGCGCACCATTGTCTTCGTCGATGAGGTACACCGCTTCAACAAATCGCAGCAAGATGCGTTTTTGCCGCATGTAGAAAGTGGCCTGTTTACCTTCATTGGTGCAACCACGGAGAACCCTTCGTTTGAGGTGAACTCCGCCCTGCTCTCGCGTGCGGCGGTGTATGTGCTGGAATCGCTTTCAGAGGAAAATCTAAAGCAAATCATGCTGCTAGCCGGCATAGAATATACACAGAGTGCTATTAATTCGATAGTTATTGAGGATGCCGCGCAAGACCGCTTGGTGCAGTTTGCCGATGGCGATGCTCGCCGCTTGATCAACACGCTGGAGACTTTGTTTGTCTTGGCGGGCTCGCAACAGCTGCCAACGATCACCGACGCTTGGCTGCTCAAAGTGCTGGGCGAGAAAATGCGCCGCTACGACAAGGGCGGCGAGCATTTCTACGACACCATCAGCGCCTTGCACAAATCCGTGCGTGGCTCAGACCCTGATGCGGCGCTCTATTGGTTTGTGCGCATGCTAGACGGCGGGGCTGATCCGCGCTACATGGCACGCCGCTTGGTGCGCATGGCCAGCGAAGACATTGGCTTGGCCGATCCACGCGCCCTGCGCATGGCGCTCGATGCGGCTGAAGTGTATGAGCGCCTGGGCAGCCCCGAAGGCGAGCTGGCATTGGCGCAATGTGTGATTTATCTGGCCATGGCACCAAAATCTAACGCAGCCTACATGGCCTACAACGAAGCCAAAGCTTTGATCAAAAAAGACAGCACACGGCCTGTGCCCCTGCATTTGCGCAATGCGCCCACGAAGCTGATGAAAGATATTGGCTACGGCCAAGCCTACCGCTACGCGCACCTTGAAGAAGATGCATTTGCTGCAGGCGAGCGCTATTTGCCCGATGGCATGCCTGAGCCCCATTTTTACCGCCCCACAGAGCGCGGGCTCGAAATCAAAATCGCAGAAAAACTGCGCGATCTCAAAGCCCGCAACGCCGCCGTCCACGATGCAGCGGCTAAACAGCCTTGATGATGCAAAGCTTCAAACATTAGCGATGCTGATTAAAGCCCAAACCCACTGATACCCATTTTTTCACCGGGAAAACCCGCCCCAATCAGCGCTTTCCGTGCGCAGGCCACCAAAAGAGCTTGGCTACAATCTTCTCACCAACCCGCATCAGGCCATCGCATCAACCTGGCGGGTTTTTTGCTAGTCAATTGAAAGCCATGTGGTCTGCATCAAGCTCATTGATGCCCGCCTGCAATCAATACGGAGATTTTTTTCATGGATATTTTTCTGCAGCAGATCATCAACGGTCTGGTTCTTGGCAGCATGTACGCGCTGATTGCACTCGGTTACACCATGGTGTACGGCATCATCCAATTGATCAATTTTGCGCACGGTGAAGTGTTGATGATCGGGGCGCTCACCAGCTGGGCCATCATTGGCATGATGCAAACAGGCATGCCGGGTGTGCCAGGCTGGATCATTTTGCTGCTTGCCTTGATCGTTGCATGCATCGTCTGTGCGGTGCTTAATTTCACGATCGAGAAAGTGGCTTACCGCTCGCTCAGGAGCAGCCCGCGCTTAGCACCGCTGATCACCGCCATCGGCATGAGCATCTTGCTGCAAACCATTGCCATGATCATCTTCAAGCCAAATTTCAAATCCTATCCCAACCTGATCCAAGCGGATCCGATCAACATAGGCGGCGCTGTGATCACGCCTGCGCAAATTTTGATCTTGGGTGTGACAGCGGTTTGCCTCGCCATCCTGAGCTACGTGGTGGGCAAAACGAATTTGGGCCGCGCCATGCGCGCCACCGCCGAAAACCCGCGCGTCGCTGCCTTGATGGGCGTCAAGCCAGACACCGTGATCTCCGCGACCTTCATCATCGGCGCGATTTTGGCTGCTGTGGCAGGCGTGATGTGGGCCACCAACTACGGCACCGTGCATCATGCGATGGGCTTTTTGCCGGGCTTGAAAGCTTTCACAGCTGCCGTGCTGGGCGGAATTGGTAATTTGCCTGGCGCAGTCGTGGGCGGCATCTTTCTTGGGCTGGTTGAATCGATTGGCGCGGGTTATTTGGGCGCTGTGACGGGTGGCGTGCTCGGCAGCCATTACGTGGATATTTTGGCATTCACCGTGCTCATCATCGTGCTCACATTGCGGCCTTCTGGCTTGCTGGGCGAGCGCGTGGCAGACCGTGCATGATCCGGGAGAAACACCATGTTGAAATTTGACTTCAAAAACAAAACCCATGTGTTGGTGATGGGGCTGTGCCTCTTGCTTTTGCCCCTGATGCTGCAAGGCGTTGGCAACTTTTGGGTGCGTGTGGCCGATATGGCTTTGCTCTATGTGTTGCTGGCGCTGGGCCTGAATATCGTGGTGGGCTTTGCGGGCTTGCTCGATCTGGGCTTCGTGGCTTTCTTCGCGATCGGCGCATACATGTATGGCCTGATGGCCTCGCCGCATTTGTTTGAGACGTTCCCCGCCATCGCACGCATGTTTCCCGAAGGATTGCACACGCCGATCTGGGTGATTGTGCCGGCAGCGGCTTTGCTGGCTGGCACATTTGGGGTGCTGCTCGGAGCGCCCACACTCAAGCTACGTGGCGATTATTTGGCCATCGTGACTTTGGGGTTTGGCGAAATCATCCGCGTCTTCATGAATAACTTGGATCATCCGCTTAATATCACCAATGGCCCCAAAGGCTTGATCCAAATTGATCCGATGAATTTCTTTGGTTACAGCTTCGGCAAAGGCATTGAGATTTTTGGCTACAAAATTGGCAGCTTGGTGATGTATTACTACTTGTTTATGGCCTTGGTCATTGCGAGTGTGATTCTTTGCCACCGCTTGGAGCTCTCGCGCATTGGCCGCGCTTGGATGGCCATACGTGAAGACGAAATTGCGGCCAAAGCGATGGGCATCAACACGCGCAACATGAAGCTGCTGGCCTTCGGCATGGGCGCGACGTTTGGCGGCGTGAGCGGCTCGATGTTTGCGGCCTTCCAAGGCTTCATTTCGCCAGAATCTTTCTCCCTGATGGAATCCGTGATGATTGTGGCGATGATCACACTGGGCGGCCTAGGGCATTTGCCGGGCGTGATCATTGGCGCATTGCTTCTTTCGACGCTGCCAGAAGTGTTGCGCTGGGTCTCGGGTGTGCTGGATCTGCAAGCTGTCACGGGCGGCCGCATTGATGCGTCTATTTTGCGCCAGCTCTTGATCGCATTGGCCATGATCATCATCATGCTGATGCGCCCGCGCGGCCTTTGGCCTTCGCCAGACCATGGTAAATCATTAGAAAACGCGGCCAAAGCAGCCGCAGGCAAATAAGGGATCACACCATGAGCGATACCGTTCTCAAAGTCTCCGGCGTTTCAAAGCGCTTTGGCGGCCTGCAAGCCCTCTCGGATGTGGGCATAGAAATCAAGCGTGGCCAAGTCTATGGCTTGATCGGGCCCAATGGTGCTGGCAAAACCACGTTTTTTAACGTGCTGACCGGCCTCTACACCCCCGATAGCGGCAAGTGTGAGTTGGCCGGTAAGCCTTACACGCCCAGCGCCGTGCATGAAGTGGCCAAGGCAGGCATTGCCCGCACCTTCCAAAATATTCGCCTCTTTGCCGAGATGACGGCGCTGGAAAACGTGATGGTGGGCCGCCATGTGCGCACGCATTCTGGCGTGATGGGCGCGATGCTGCGCACGGCAGCATTCAAGGCAGAAGAATTGGCCATTGCCAAGCGCTCGCAAGAGCTGCTCGATTACGTGGGCATTGGCAAATTTGCTGATTACAAATCGCGCACTTTGTCTTACGGCGATCAACGCCGCTTAGAAATTGCGCGGGCGCTGGCCACCGATCCACAGCTGATTGCACTCGATGAACCCGCTGCTGGCATGAATGCCACAGAGAAAGTCACGCTGCGCGAGCTGATCGACAAAATTCGCAAAGACAACCGCACCATTTTGTTGATCGAGCACGATGTGAAGCTCGTGATGGGCTTGTGTGATCGCGTGACGGTGCTCGATTACGGCAAACAGATTGCTGAAGGCGTGCCGGCGGATGTGCAAAAAGATCAAAAAGTGATCGAGGCTTACCTTGGTACAGATCATTAAGCGTAGGAATTGACATGACCCATAACAACCCCGTCCTGCTCAAAATCTCTGGCCTGAAGGTCGCCTATGGCGGTATCCAAGCCGTCAAAGGCGTGGATCTTGAAGTGCGCCAAGGCGAGCTCGTGACACTGATCGGCTCCAACGGTGCTGGCAAAACCACCACCATGAAAGCCATCACCGGCGGCCTCAAGCCCAATGCCGGCAACGTGGAATACATGGGCAAAAGCATTGCCGGTGTCGGCGCTTGGGATCTCGTGAAAACGGGTCTGGCCATGGTGCCGGAAGGCCGAGGCGTGTTTGCCCGCATGACGATCACTGAGAATTTGCAAATGGGCGCCTACACCCGCACCGACAAAGCGGAAATCGCAGCAGGTATTGAGCGTGCTTTTGCCACTTTCCCGCGCCTCAAGGAGCGCAAAGACCAACTGGCCGGCACCATGAGCGGTGGCGAGCAGCAGATGCTGGCGATGGCACGCGCCTTGATGAGCCAGCCCAAATTGCTGCTGCTTGATGAGCCCTCGATGGGTCTCTCACCCATCATGGTGGCGAAGATTTTTGAAGTCGTGAAAGAAGTCTCCAGCCAAGGCGTGACGGTGCTCCTTGTGGAGCAAAACGCCAAGCTCGCGTTGCAAGCGGCTGACCGTGGTTATGTGATGGATTCTGGCCTGATCACCATGAGCGGAGACGCCAAGCAGATGCTCAATGATCCTAAGGTGCGAGAGGCTTATTTGGGTGAGTGATCACGTTTGCTATAAATTAAATAGCAAGCTTTGCTTACTCTATGCCGGGATCTAGGCAAAATAGCTTCAAATCATGAGCTGGAATGCTGCTTTAAGCTTGAATTATCGTGTCGCGCAAAGCAAAACCTTGCTCGATTTTGAACACAGTGGCCCACTGCGTGTGCTGCAAAGCCTGTATCCAGAAGGCCCATCCATCTGCCACAACGTGCTGGTGCATCCCCCTGGCGGCTTAGCAGGGGGCGATGCACTAGATATCCACATTCGCGCCGCTCTAGGCAGCCATGCACTGATCACCACGCCCGGCGCAACGCGGTTTTACAAAAGCCTGGGTGAGCGAGCTGTGCAACACACTCGCATATCGCTAGAAGACCACGCTCGCTTGGAATGGCTGCCTTTGGAGACCATTGCCTACAGCGGTTGCATGGCTGAGAATCGGCTCGATCTGCAACTCGCACCCGCAGCGCAGATGATCGGTTGGGATATTTCTGTGCTGGGTTTGCCTGCCTCTGAGCAGCCTTTTGCTCGCGGTAGTTTGGTGCTGCATACGCAATTGCTCGGTGCAGGCGGTGCGCACAGCCCTTGGCTTGAACGCGGCCAAATCCAGGCCAGCGACAGCCGCCTGCTCCACTCGCCGCTGGGCTTGGCTGGCCACAGCTGCCTCGCTACTCTTTTTTTCATAGCAGGCAGCTCAATATCTGTGCCGGCAAAAGAGCAGTTTCTCTCAGAAGCACGGCATATTTGCAATGCGCACCCTTTGGCGGCCACCAGCGGTGTCACGTCGCCCCAAGCGCAGGTGATTGTGCTGCGCACGCTGAGCCATCATGTCGAGCAGGCCTTAAGCTTGTGCAAACAAGTGCGCGGCGCTTGGAGACGACAGGCTTGGGGCTTGGCAGATACGCCGCCGCGCATTTGGGCGATGTGAACCGTGCGTCAATCAGCCATCAGGCCAACGGCATGGCGCTGATGCGGGTATATTGAGCACATGGCTTTGCAATGGATTCCATGAAACAACTCTCCACAACACCGCTTTCCATGCTTGACCTCGTGGCTGTGCGCGAAGGCGGTAGCACACGCCAAGCCTTGCAAATTGCGCTGCGCACGGCCCAGCATGCAGAGCGGCTGGGCTTTACCCGCTATTGGCTGGCTGAGCATCACAACATGGCGGGGGTGGCCAGCTCCTCAACCGCCGTCTTGGTGGGTCATATCGCAGGCGGCACGACGACGATTCGCGTGGGCTCGGGCGGCATCATGCTACCCAACCATGCGCCACTGGTCGTCGCTGAAGCGTTTGGCACTTTGGCTGAGCTGTATCCGAATCGGATTGATTTGGGGCTTGGCAGAGCGCCCGGCACCGATCAATACACGATGCGCGCATTGCGCCGCCACAACACCGAGAGCGCCGATGATTTTCCGCGCGAGGTAGCCGAGCTGATGGGCTATCTCGCACCTGCGCAAGAGGGCCAGCGGATCACGGCGCATCCCGGCGCGGGCACGCAAGTGCCGGTTTGGCTGCTGGGCTCCAGCTTGTTTTCTGCGCAGCTCGCTGCGCAGATGGGCTTGCCTTATGCGTTTGCCTCACACTTCGCGCCGGCCATGTTGTTGCAGGCTTTAGATGTTTATCGCAGCACATTCAAACCCTCTGCGCAACTTTCCAAGCCTTACGCCATCATCGGCGTGCCTTTGATTGCCGCACCCACCGATGAAGAAGCCCAGTTTCTCGCCAGCAGCGTCTACAAAAGAGTCTATGGCATGCTCACCGGGCGGCGCGGCAAGCTGCCGCTGCCGGATGCAGATTTCATGGCAAGCATTGATGCTGCTGGGCGCGCCGCGATTCACGATTTTCTGGCCGCCGGCGTGATCGGCTCGCCTGAGACCGTGCGTTCAGAGCTGCAGAGCTTGCTCGATCAAACCCAAGCCGACGAGATCATGTTCGTCTGCGATGTGCACGATCCAGCGCTGCGCTTGCGTTCACTGGATATTGCGGCGCAAGTGATGCGCGCATCAACGGAAATTTTCGAGCCCGTTTTAGCTTAGATGCTGTTTGAAAAACGCAGTCGTTCGTTCCCAAGCGAGTTTGGCTGCCGCTGCATCAAAGCGCGGCGTGGTGTCGTTGTTGAAGCCGTGCTGGGTGTTGGGGTAGGTGTGCGCGATGTGGCGCACGTTGGCGGCTTTTAAAGCGGCCTCATAGGCTGGCCAAGCAGCATTGATGCGCTCATCCACGCCAGCAAAATGAATTTGCAGCGGCGCTTTAACCTTTGCAGCCTCTTCCGCCGCAGGATGGTTGCCATAAAACGGAATGCCGGCTGCCAAATCTGGCAATTGCGTGGAGAGGTAATGCACCATGCCGCCGCCATAGCAAAAGCCCACAGCGCCGATTTTTCCTGTGCTGTCTGCACGTGATTTAAGCGCCGCATAGCTGGCCAAAAAGTCTTGTCGCGTTTTGGCTTGATCAAGCTTGGCAAATTCTGTGCGGGCTTTGTCTTCATCGCCAGGATAGCCGCCCAGCGGCGTGAGCGCATCGGGCGCGAGAGCAAGATAACCATCGAGCGCCAAGCGGCGGGCGATGTCTTCGATATGAGGATTCAAGCCGCGATTCTCATGAATCACCAACACACTGGGCAGCTTGGCAGCAGCTCCCGCAGGTTTGGCCACATAGGCTTTGATGCTGCCATAGCCATTCGGAGATGCGATCGTGATCATCTCGGTCGTGATGCGCTTGTCATCTTTGGCGCTGACTTGCGCGAAGGCAAAATTCGGTTGGAGGGAGGCAAGGATGCCCGCAGCCGTGAGCCCGCCCACAGCGAATTTTTGCGCGCGATCTAAGAAGCCCCTGCGATCCAAATCGCCATGCACATAGGCATCAAAGAGAATCAGCAGCTCTTGGTCAAAATCGGCTGAAGTCAGGCGAGGGGTATTTTGCATATCATCAAGCTCCTGTAGATGGATCACATCGTACGCCTAATCCAAGACATGGGTATCACACAGCATGTATCCCGTCGAATGGGTGGCATCAGGCCGTGATTGACGGATGACTGGTGCGCGGATGCCTCATCCTTCAGACCAAGGAAACTGCTCTGAGCTGCTCGGCCGTGGTGCTGGGTAAATCGAAAAATTCTAAGTAAGCGGGGATTTGCTCATAGAGCATGTCGGTGCCGATTTGTGTGGGGCAGCCACGCGCTCTGGCCGCAGCAAGAAAGGCCGTGACTTCTTTGGCCATGACGACTTCGCCCACAAAAGTTTGGGCATCCAATCGGTTGATGTCGATGGGCAGGGGATCGCCTTCTTTCATACCCAGCGGAGTCGCGTTGACGACCAAATCAAAGCCCGCAGGGTCGTTGCTGCCCGTGCTCACTTGGATGCCAGAGAAATTCTCGCGAATCCGCGCGGCAAGTGCTTCGCTGCTGGCTGTGTCCACGTCATACAAAGCGATCTCTTCCAGGCCCGCGCCAGCCAGCGATGCGGCGATGGCACTGCCCACACCGCCCGTGCCAACGATCAACGCTCGCTTGCCACGCACATCCAGCCCCTTGCGCTGCACACCGCGCACGAAGCCTTCGCCATCAAACATATCGCCATAAAGCTTGCCATCTGCGCCACGCTTGACTGCATTGCAAGCACCTGCCACTTTGACAGCAGGCGAGACTTCACCGAGCAAACTCAGCACGCTGACCTTATGCGGCATGGTGATCAACGCGCCGCGCACGTTTTCTAGCTTGAACACGTTGGGCAAAAACGCCGCAAAATGCTCAGGCTTGCAGCCCATCGGCGTGACCATGGCATTGATGCCCGCTTGCTCAAAATACGGGTTGTAGATCAGCGGCGCTTTGAAGCTGTAGGTGGGCCAGCCGATGTGAGCAATGAGCTCGGTGTTGCCGTCAATGCGCATGTTCAGGAGATTCTTTAAGCGTTATTACTTCAGCGATTTGATCACTTTGCCGGCATGAAACCTGCAAAGATTGCTATCAAAAAAATAGTGTTAGCTTTTTGCCGAAGAAACAGCGCCGACTACAGCGCGAATGCCGAGCAAATAGCTGTCCACACCAAAGCCCGCAATTTGGCCTTTGGCAATGGCAGCGATCACCGAATGATGGCGAAACTCCTCGCGTGCATGGATATTGCTCATATGCACTTCGATGATGGGGCATTTCAAAATCGCCAATGCATCGCGGATGCCATAGCTGTAATGCGTCCACGCGCCGGCATTGATCACCACAGCCGCCGTGCCATCACCATGCGCCGCATGAATGCGCTGCGCCATCTCACCTTCGATATTGGTTTGATAGCAACTCACTGTAGCGCCTAAGTCTTTGCCAAGTGCGATGCAAGCCGCATCAATATCGGCGAGCGTGGCCGTGCCGTAGGTGGCAGCATCGCGTTTGCCAAACATGTTGAGGTTGATGCCGTTTAAAACGAGGATTTTCATGATTTGGGGTAATTTGTAAGCCTGTGGACTGAACTCGAAAACAAGATAGTTTTCAAGCTCAGTGCGCAAGCTTGCAAATTGCATGGAAGCAATTCGCAAGCAGCATTTGTACTTTACTTCTTCGCAGCCGCTGCAGCAGCCAAGAAATCAGTTACCACTTCTGAGCCAACATTGGCTGCGTATTTGGTGATCACGGGCTTCATTTTTTCAACGAATTTTGCCGTCTCTGCAGCGGGGAATTCGGTCACGAGCATGCCAGCAGTTTTGAGATCAGCCAAATCTTTGGTCAGCGCAGCGCGGTTAACTTGGCGCTGAAACACCGCAGATTCTTGGGCAGCATCACTGAGCAATTTTTTCTCATCATTGGTCAAGTTGTCCCAGAATTTTTTGCTCATCATCACCGATTGCGGGTTGTAGACGTGCTTGGTCAAAGCCAAATGCTTTTGCACTTCATTAAACTTTGCGCCTTTGATGGTGGGAATCGGATTTTCCTGCCCATCGACGGCTTTGTTTTCCAATGCGCCATACAGCTCTGGGAAAGGCAGAGGTGTGGGATTCGCATCCAGCGCTTTGACCCAATCCAAATTGATCGGGTTCGGAATCACGCGCAATTTGAGGCCAGCGATATCTTCCACCTTGTTCAGCGGCTTTTTGCTGTTGGTCATGTTGCGAAAGCCCAGCTCCCAATAGGCGATGCCGACGATGCCTTTTTCTTCCAAACGCGCATGCATTTTTTTGCCAAATGGGCCGTCCACAATTTTGTCGGCCACAGCTTCGCTTTCAAACATGAAAGGGAAATCGAAAATCGCAAACGCAGGCACTTGGCTGGCCAAGATACCGCTATTCATGACGGACATTTCGATTGTGCCGCCTTGCACAGCTGGGCAACGACCAATTTCACGTCAGCGGTGTGCA
>JANNED010000278.1:0-3974 GCA_031388245.1 Variovorax sp. | reverse complement strand
GACCTGAGTGAGTGCGAGTGCCATGAGTAACTCCTGATATTAATACATAATATATATTAAACGTATTGAATCGTCAAGCGACTGACTCTCTACCCATTCCACACCCAATTCTTCTGCGCCGCATACACCGCATTCGGATACTCCGCCTTGCCTCGGCTGCCGTTGTAGCGGCCAAGGGCCATGAAGGTATCGCCGCGCTCGCGCTCAAGATAATGGCGCAGGATGACGCAGCCGAAGCGGATGTTGGTTTGCATGTGGAAGAGCTTGCCGGCATCGCCATCGCCGATCACGCGGGTCCAGAAGGGCATGATTTGCATGTAGCCGCGTGCGCCCACCACGCTGATGGCGTGTTTGCGGAAGTTGCTTTCAACTTGGATGAGGCCCAGGACCAAGGAAATGTCTAAGCCCGCTCTTTTTGATTCGTACCAGACGGTTTGTAGGAATTCTTTGCGGGTTTCAAAGTCGGTTTTCTTTTTGCGCAGGCGGGTGCTCATTTCGCCGAGCCAGCGCAGGTATTGCAGGCGGCTTTCGGTGTTGTTGAATTCGGGAACGGGTGGCGCGGTACTGGCGATCGCCGCACTCAATGCGCCACGTACGGAATCGGCCAGTGGCTCTTCGAGTTGGCGGCCAGCATGGGCGATGCTTGGCAGGAAGGCAGTTGCTATGAATGCAATAGCACTCTGCACAGCATATATGCCGGCTATACGGCGATTTGGCTTATTTTTTTGTTGCTGCATCTCTTCAATCGAGTAGTCAAGGAGCGCTGGACTTAGCAAAAAACTGCACCTGCGGCAAACCTTGGTAGTCAATATCCTGTGTCCAAAACTGCGCATTTAGCTCCAGCGCCATGCTGTACATGGCGGCATCGGCGAGCGCAAGGCCGTGGGCTTTTGATATTTTTGAAGCTGCAATAGCGCGAGCATCGGTCAGATCCAGCACGCGGCCTAGGCGCATCACGTTGAGGCAGCGGTCAACCAAATCTGTCCCTAAGCTGCGGCTTAAAATTTTGTGAACTTCAAACAGCGCGATGGTGGGGACGAGCAATTGGTTGCGCTGTTCGATCACAGATTTGAAGATCAGGCCATTTGCGCCCGCCAGAAAAAACTCGATCCAACCGGATGAATCAACCACGTTCATTCAAATGTCCGATCAGGTTCTTTCTCGGGCTCAATATCGCCTAAATCGTAGCCTTTGAGCATGCCGTAATAGGCGCTGATGGGCAGCTCAGGTTTGATGACCAGCTCGTTGCCACGCACTTCAAATTGAATATGCGAGCCTGGGCCGATACCCAGCTGGTTGCGCATGGCAACGGGCAATGTGACTTGACCTTTGCTTGAAACGATGGCTTCAGCTTGCATGAGCACTCCGGATTAGTAAAGAAAATTATCTGCTTTACAAAATTTGAAGTAAATCATATCCGAATATCAAGCGTTTAGCAATCAACCGAGCATCGACAATTTAGCCAAATATGCTATGAATAATATAGCAATCGACGCTTTATATATATGGGCTATACGGCGATTTTTCTTGAAATCTTCACTCAGTGATCGATTCGCTTCGGATGCGCGTGAAATTGGGATCAGAGCCCAATTTCGGCTGTGCGTTGTTTTGCGCCGGGAAGATCATCGTCCTGAATTGGGATCTGACCCCAATTTCTCTTATCGCGTTCAAACAGTCAACTTTGAGACAACATGGTTCACTGCATCAGCCACAGATATACGGCTGGCTGCCGCGTCGCGGCGATGCTGGTATTCGATGTGGCCATCTTTGAGGCTTTTGTCGCCCACCGTGATGCGATGCGGCACGCCGATCAGCTCCCAATCGGCAAACATGGCACCGGGGCGCTCGCCTCGGTCGTCTAGGATCACATCAACGCCTTTGGCGAGAAGCTCGGCGTAGATCGTGTCCGATGCTTCTTTCACATTCGGAAAGCGGTCTGCGCCCACGGGGCAGATGACGACCGTGAAGGGCGCGAGGCTATCAGGCCAGATGATGCCTTTGTCGTCGTGATTTTGCTCGATGGCGGCGGCTGGCAGGCGGGTGATGCCGATGCCATAGCAGCCCATCTCGAAGGGCTTGGGTTTGCCATCGGTATCAAGAAAAGTGGCATTCATGGCTTTGCTGTATTTGGTGCCAAGGTAGAACACATGGCCGATTTCGATGCCGCGCTCGATAGCGAGAGAGCCTTTGCCATCGGGCGATGGATCGCCCTCCAAGACGTTGCGGATGTCGGCCACCGCATCAGGCTCAGGCAGATCACGCCCCCAGTTCACGCCCGTGATGTGGAAATCAACTTCATTCGCGCCGCAAATCCAGTCATGCATCGCGGCGACTTCGCGGTCAGCCACGATCTTGACGGGCTTCTTCATATTCAAAGGCCCTAGATAGCCGGGCTTGCAGCCGAAATGATCCACGATCTCTGCTTCCGTGGCGAAGCGGAAAGAGCCGAGGCCTGGCAGTTTGTTGGCCTTGGTTTCATTGAGTGAATGATCGCCGCGCACGAGCAAGAGCCAAACTTGGCTTTTGACGATTTCGCCTTTGTCGTTCAGCTCATCGGTGGCGAGCACAAGAGATTTGATCGTGGTGCGCAGAGGCACACCGAGTAAATCCGCCACGGCTTGGCAGGTGCTAGCGCCGGGCGTGGGCGTTTTGGTCAGCGGCTGCGATGCAGCGGGGCGCGCGCCAGGCGCAGCGCTTTCTGCTTTTTCGATGTTGGCCGCGTAATCCGACTGAGGGCAGTAAATGATGGCGTCTTCGCCCGTGGCAGCGATCACTTGGAACTCTTCCGAAAGATCGCCACCAATCGCACCGCTGTCTGCCGCCACGGCGCGGTAGCGCAGGCCAAAACGGTCAAAGATTTTTCGATACGCCGCCGCCATGATTTGGTAGCTGGCTTTGGCTGTGGCCTCATCACGGTCAAAGCTGTAAGCATCCTTCATGATGAACTCACGCCCGCGCATCAGACCGAAGCGCGGGCGGCGCTCGTCGCGGAATTTGGTTTGGATTTGGTAGAGGTTTTTCGGCAGTTGCTTGTAGCTTTTGAAATCTTGCCGCGCAATATCCGTGACGACTTCTTCACTGGTGGGCTGCACGATGAAATCGCGGTCGTGGCGATCCTTCATGCGCATGAGCTCAGGGCCCATTTTTTCAAAGCGCCCGGATTCGCTCCACAGCTCGGCGGGCTGAATCACAGGCATCGTGCATTCAATCGCGCCCGCGCGGTTCATTTCCTCGCGCACGATGGATTCGACCTTGCGAATCACGCGCAAGCCCATAGGCATATAGGTATAAATGCCAGCACCGAGCTTTTTGATCATGCCGGCGCGCGTCATGAGTTGGTGGCTGGCGATTTCTGCGTCGGCGGGCGCTTCTTTGAGCGTGGTGATGAGAAATTGGCTGGCTTTCATGGGGCAGTGTGGGTACTCAAAGGTCAGGAGAAAATTGAAACAAGTGCAATGCGAGGTCTTGCAATCAAGCACAAGCCGTGCATAATGATTTCAGTTTAAAAATTGGAGTTGATTATGCTTGACCGGGACGGCTTTCGCCCCAATGTCGGCATCATCTTGCTCAACCAGAAAAACCAGGTGTTTTGGGGAAAAAGAATTCGCACCCATTCCTGGCAGTTTCCGCAAGGCGGCATCGACCGGGGAGAGAACCCGGAGCAAGCGATGTTTCGCGAGCTGCATGAAGAGGTGGGCCTGAAGCCTGACCATGTGCAGATCGTCGCGCGCACGCGGGATTGGTTGCGCTATGAGGTGCCTGATCGCTTTATCAAGAGAGAGGCGCGCGGCCATTACCGTGGCCAAAAGCAAATATGGTTTCTTCTCCAGCTTGTGGGCAACGACTGGGATTTGAACTTGCGCGCCACGGATCATCCCGAGTTTGACGCTTGGCGTTGGAACGATTATTGGGTGCCACTGGATTTGGTGGTGGAATTCAAACGCGGCGTGTACAAAATGGCGCTGAATGAACTT
>JANNED010000265.1:0-21685 GCA_031388245.1 Variovorax sp. | reverse complement strand
GTGTACCGCCGCATGGATGAACATCGCTGTCGGCTCCACCGGGTGCCGCCCTGCGAGCTGCTTGCCCGCCGCGTTACACATCACGATGTCGTCGGCCTGCACCTCGCTCCAGTGCAGGCCGCGCGGGTTGAGCAAAAACTGGTCGGTGCTGCCCGGCACCATCACGCTGAAGTGGTTGCAAATGCCCTCTGAGAGGCCGTGATACGCGGCGGCGCGTAGGGCCAAGGCGAGATCGGCTCGTAGAGCGAGTGTGGATTCAAAGTTAGTCATTTGCGCATTTTGCCCATAGATGGTGAATGAGGTTGAAATTTGCCTGCTTGAACTAAGCTAGTCGACATGACCCGCATCGTAGGCCATCAAAATCGTTCCGAATTCATTTTGGATCCGGTAGAAGCGCTACGCCGAGGTGCCATCCTGGATCAAATGGGCCCGAATCTGCTACCGCCAGGCCCAAGCGGCGTGCAATGTACCCAAACAGCCACCCATGCCGGAAGTGACTACGGAGGCGTTCAGATGTGGGAACCGATGCAGGCCGAGTTGGACATCGCGCAGGCCATTGCGATGCAGTTTTCAGCCCACCTCGAGATTCAGTGGAGCCTGGCAAGGTGTCTGCTTATCTCGATAACTAAGCGCAATAAGCAGGGTTTAAATATTCAAGAGGAGGAAAACTCCCCTTTTGCAACACCTACAAAGGTATCCGTACCTTTCAACTATGCCGCCGTTCCACCAAATCCATACTGGTGCTGAACCTACTTTTTGACCCTTGGCGGCAGCCCTGTGTGCTGCGTCAGTATTGTTCCAGCTTTGGGCGTGCCTGCGCCTGTGGAGGTGCGTCCTTTGGTCTTCAAACCCGGGGTGAAGGAATTTTTCTTTCTCGCGCTCACGTAAGCCCCATCAGTGACAGGTTGAAAGGTCGGGATCAAATGATGCTTGCCATTACCAATCAAATCCGCTCTGCCCATGGCTTTCAAAGCCTCGCGTAGCAGCGGCCAGTTGTTGGCGTCGTGGTAGCGCAAAAAGGCTTTGTGGAGGCGGCGGCGTTTGTCGCCTTTGACGATGTCTACGGGCTCAGAATCACGGGCGATTTTGCGCAGGGGGTTTTTGCCGCTGTGATACATCGCGGTGGCGGTGGCCATGGGGCTGGGGTAGAAGGTTTGCACTTGGTCGGCGCGGAAACCATTTTTCTTGAGCCAGACGGCCAAGTTCATCATGTCTTCATCGCGGGTGCCGGGGTGGGCGGCGATGAAGTAGGGGATGAGGTATTGCTTTTTGCCGGCTTCCAAGCTGAATTTTTCGAAGAGCTGCTTGAATTTATCGTAGCTGCCGATGCCAGGCTTCATCATTTTGGTGAGCGGACCGCCTTCGGTGTGCTCGGGGGCGATTTTGAGATAACCGCCGACGTGATGGGTGACGAGTTCTTTGACGTATTCGGGGCTTTCTACTGCTAGGTCATAGCGCAGGCCAGAGCCGATGAGAATTTTCTTCACACCCTTCAATTCGCGGGCGCGGCGATACAGCTTAATGAGGCTTTCGTGGCTGGTGTTGAGATTGGGGCAAATGCCGGGATAGACGCAACTGGGCTTGCGGCAAGCGCTCTCGATCTCAGGGGTTTTACAGCCGATGCGGTACATGTTGGCCGTGGGGCCGCCGAGATCGCTCACGATGCCTGTGAAGCCCACCACGGAATCGCGGATGGCCTCAACTTCTCGGATGATGCTGTCTTCGCTGCGGCTTTGGATGATGCGGCCTTCGTGCTCGGTGATGGAGCAAAAGGTGCAGCCGCCGAAGCAACCGCGCATGATATTGACGCTGAAGCGGATCATTTCCCAAGCGGGGATTTTCGTTTCACCGTCGTGCTTGCCTTGCGCATCGGCGTAGCTTGGATGCGGGCTGCGCGCGTAGGGCAGGTCAAACACCAAATCCATCTCGGCGGTGGTGAGCGGGATGGGCGGCGGTGTGATCCAAACGTCTCTCGATGTGGTGCCTTCGCCATGCTTTTGCACCAAAGCGCGGGCATTGCCGGGGTTGGTTTCCAGGTGCAGCACGCGGTTGGCGTGGGCGTAAAGCGTGGGGTCGGATTTCACCTGCTCATAGCTGGGCAGGCGGATCACGGATTTATCGCGGGGCGGCGTTTTGAGGTTGTTTTTGCTCAAGGCCGGATTGGGCATAAAAGTCAAAGGCTTGATGCTAGTGCCTAGATCAGCGAGGTTGCTGGGTGCAGGTGCGTCGAGCTGGCCACGCATTTGGGCAGATGCACCGGGATCAGCGGGCAAGCCAGATTGCACGGACACAATGGCATCTTCTTTGGCGCAGGAGCCGCCTTGCTCACGCGCCAAATCCGCGCTCATCATGTAGGGGTTGACATGTTGGTCTACACGCCCCGGCTCATCCACACTGGTGGAATCAATTTCAAACCAACCTTCGATGGAGCTGCGGCGCACAAAAGCCGTGCCGCGCACATCGGTAATGTCTTGGATTTTTTCTTTGCGGCCCAAGCGGTGCGCAATCTCCACAATCGCACGCTCAGCATTGCCATAGAGCAAGATATCTGCCTTGGAGTCGAGCAAGATCGAGCGGCGCACCTTGTCTTGCCAATAGTCGTAATGCGCAATACGACGCAGGCTGCCTTCGATGCCGCCCAAGATGATGGGCACACCGTGATAGGCTTCTTGGCAGCGTTGGCTGTACACCAAGCTGGAGCGATCAGGCCGCTTGCCGCCCAAGCCGCCGGGTGTGTAGGCATCATCGGAGCGGATTTTGCGATCCGCCGTGTAGCGGTTGATCATGGAATCCATGTTGCCCGCCGTCACGCCGAAGAAGAGATTGGGTTTGCCCAAGGCTTTGAAGGGCGCAGCAGATTGCCACTCGGGCTGCGCAATGATGCCCACGCGAAAGCCTTGATCCTCCAGCATGCGGCCAATCACGGCCATGCCGAAGCTGGGGTGATCGACATAGGCATCACCCGTAACGATGATGATGTCGCAGCTGTCCCAGCCCAGAGACTCCATCTCGGCGCGAGTCGTGGGCAGAAATTTAGCGGTGCCAAAGCGGCACGCCCAGTATTTGCGATAGCTGCCCAATGGCTTGGCGTCGCGGGGGAAAAGCGATACATCGCTAAAAATGGCGGGGCGGGCAGTCATAGCACTATATTGTAGGTTTTAGCGATGCTCAGAATTTTGGAGACGGATCAATGCCCTTTGCAACAGACATCATCTTGCGCGAGCCCCAGCCAGGCGATATGGGTTGGGTGATTGAGCAACATGGCAAACTATATGCTCAAGAATACGGTTGGAATTGGGAGTTTGAGGCGCTGGTGGCCACGATTTGTGCTGAATTTGTGAAGAATTTTCAACCGCAATGGGAGCGCTGCTGGATCGCTGAGAGGCAAGGCGAACGCATAGGTAGCGTCTTTATCGCGAAGAAAGAGGCCGGCACTGCACAGTTACGTATGCTGATACTTACGCCGCAGGCACGTGGTTTGGGCTTGGGATCGCGTTTGACGGACGAGGCACTGGCTTTCGCAAGGCTGAAAGCTTATCAAAAAGTGATGCTCTGGACGAATTCGGTTCTGCTGCAAGCTCGATCAATTTATGCCAAGCGTGGCTTTGAGTTGGTCAGGAGCGAGCCATACGCAGGCTTTGGCCAATCTTTGGTCAGTGAAACTTGGGAACTCACGCTTGAATTGAAACCATCACAGCATATTTTCAGCGCTGCATAATTGGCCGGATGCAAACATTCATTCACAACGAATCTCGGGCCTGTCCGCAATCAAAAACTGAGCTTTTTTTGACCTTCGCTGCCATTGCCTTGCAAGGATTCGGCGGCGTGCTGACCATCATCCAGCGTGAAATGGTGGACAAGCGAGGCTGGCTCACGCAAAAAGAATTCACGGAAGATTGGGCCGTCTCGCAAATTTTGCCCGGCGGCAATGTTGTCAATCTTTGCATCATCCTAGGCAACCGATATTTTGGCTGGCGCGGTGCCATGGCTGCTTTAGCGGGTATTTTGTTGCCGCCTTTGTTGATCGTGTTGATGTTGGCCACGTTATACAACCAATTTGTGCACCTGCCGCAAGTGGCAGGTGCGGTGCGTGGCATGGGCGCAGCAGCGGCTGGCTTGATTGGCGCGGTCTCCCTCAAAATGATAGCGGGGTTGAAAAGCAATGAAATGGGTTTGCCGGTCTGCTACGCGCTGATTGCGCTGACCTTTGTCGCCGTGGGCTGGATGCGATGGCCATTGGTCTATGCGGTGATTGGCTTAGGTGTGCCCGCTTTGATCTATGCTTGGTTGCTCATCAAACGGCTCGATACAGGAAAAGCCGCATGACTTGGGACACTTGGTTTTCGCTTTTTACACATTTCATTTTGCTTTCGCTCTTGGCCGTGGGCGGCGCGATCACCACTGCCGCAGACATGCATCGCTTCGTGGTGGAAAAGCAAGGCTGGCTCAGCGATATTCAGTTTGGCAGTTGTATTGCTATCGCCCAAGCCGCGCCGGGCCCGAATGTGCTGTTCATTCCTCTGATCGGTTGGCAAATTGGTTTGCAAACAGGGGGTGGCTATGGCGCGGCCACTGCGGGTCTGCTGGCCACTTTTGTCGGCATCATGATCCCCAGCAGCACACTGACATTTGCCACCGCCCGCTGGTTGCATCACAATGCAAACCACCCCGCAGCGCGTGCCAGCAAAGCGGCATTGGCACCAATTTCAATCGCGCTGTTGCTCGCAACATCTTGGCTGCTCACAGCTGCACATACCGATATCACGCATGAATGGCCGCTGTGGCTCTTCACGGCAGCCAGCCTGCTGCTTGCTTGGAAAACCAAGATCCATCTGCTTTGGATTCTTGCCGCTGGAGCGCTTTTGGGCATGCTAGGGCTGGTTTGACGCAAAGAGTTGATTACACTTGGCTTCATGTCCTACGTCGTTACCACCCCAGAAGAACAAATTGATCACGCCTTGAATGTGGGCGCATTGCAAGAGGCTTTGCAGCTCGTTGCCAGCGCCGAGCAGCAGCAGCCCAATAACCCGGCCATTGCGCATCGTTTCGGCATCACACTGCTGCGCCTCAATCGCCCACATGAAGCCTTTGGCAAATTCAGCAATGCGCTGCGCTTGAATCCGCTCGCAGTGGACACGCGCTTGGCCATTGCACAAGCCTATCTCGCCATGAACGATGGCTGGAGTGCCAGCGCTTGGGTCAGTGATGCTTGCCGCGTTGCGCCCAATCATCCGCCGCTGTGGATTCAGCTGGCGCAATTGTTGGTCAGCCAAAAGCGCGAAGCAGAGTTAGAGCCTGCTTTGCGCTCTGGCGTAGCAGCCAATCCAGAGTCCAAGCAAATGGTCGAGGCGCTGGCTGAGTATTATTTGAATCGAAAGCGCTATGCCGATGGCGCGAAAATATATCCTGATTTGCTGATGCTTGACAGCAAAGACCCCAAGACGCTGTTGCACTACGGCTTTTGTATGGAGCACACGCACGATCTGCCCGGCAGCGTGAAGCGCTATCAAGAAGCGATTGCTATCCATCCCGATTTCCTGGAAGCGCATGTGGATCTGGCCGGTGTGCTCTGGCGCTTGGCCGATTACGAAGGCTCGCTCAAGCATGCGCAAGAAGCTGTGCGTATTGATCCGAATCATCCTTATGCCGTGCGCATATATGGCACAGCTTTGCTGCATTTAAACCGTTTGGATGAGGCTGAGGTGCAATTGCGTCGCGCCCTCGAACTGAAGCCTGATTTCCCCATCGCCATCATCGATCTGGCTTTGCTGCTCTTGCTGGCTGGCAAATTTGAAGAAGGCTGGGCGGTGTATGAGCGCCGCTGGTCTGACACAGATCGCATGACACGGCCCGCTTTTTTCCGCCCCGAGCTGGAATGGAAAGGCCCAGCTGTGCAGCCGGTCGCAGGCAAACGCGTGGTGATCTATGCAGAGCAGGGTTTGGGTGATGTGATTAACTTTGTGCGCTATGCCAAGGTCTTGCAGCGCGATGGCGCAGCAGTTTTCTGTGTGATCCAGCCCGAGCTGATTCCACTTGTCGAAAGCATGCCCGGCGTGATTTGCTTGAAGCCTAATCTCAACATTGAAGCCGATTACCACGTGGCTTTGCTTGAGCTGCCGCTGCACTATCGCACCGATGAGGCCAATGTGCCCAATGAAATGCCTTATCTGCATGCGCCGCAGGGCAAAAGCGCCGCTTGGAAAGAAAAGCTTTCCAAATGGGACGGCAAGCTCAAAGTCGGCATTGCGTGGGCAGGGCATTACATCCATGCCAACCATCACAACCGCTCCGTCGCGCTCTCTGAATTCAAGCCCATTTTGGAGATGGCGGGTGTGCAGTGTTTTAGCTTGCAAAAGAGCGATGGCGAGCGATATACCGACATCAAACCCGCGCCTGAGCAACTGGTAGATTTCACGCAAGAGTGGACGGACTTCACTGACAGCGCTGCGATGATCGACAACCTCGACGTGATCATCAGCATCGACAGCGCTGTGATTCACCTCGCCGCAGCGCTGAACAAACCCACCTGGGTCACCCTCCCGCCCAACCCCGATTGGCGCTGGCTGCTAGACCGCCCCACCAGCCCTTGGTATCCCAGCATGCGCTTGTATCGGCGCGAGCATGCGGAGGCGAAAAGCCTGCAAATGGCGCGTGTGGTGGCAGATCTGAAGAAGCTCGTGGCGCTGCGGGCTTCCAGCGTGTCGGGTAGCCTTTTTTAAGCATTTTAGGGCTTTGCCCGTTATAGAATGTGCGTAAGGTGCTATTGAAATGGTAGCGTCTATTGGCTGGTTTTAGGCTTTGCACGGTCTAAGTTTGATCGTTCGCTAGCACCATTTTTCGTGCGATCGTTTACAAGGAAGTGGCTCAGCTTCCTGCAACTGATCCATTTGATTCAATGGTTTATGGTCATCCTCATGAGCCATGAAAACCGCAACGCCCAGAATATTTCGCAGGTTTTGCGGGGGACATTACGTTAGCTACTATGACTCCGTGCAATTTGACCTCTCTTACGGTTCTTGAGCTACTCGCTACACATAGTGCTGTGCTCGATGAACTAAAACGTAGGAATGTCATCCGCTCAAAAAATAATCCGACCGGTGACTACGCTGAGTCACTTGTGAAAGACAAACTTGGGCTTGAAGAGCTAGAGAAAAAATCAGCCAAAGGTTACGACGCAAAAGATCACAGCGGGAAGAAATACCAAATCAAAGCGCGTCGAGTCACACACGATAATGATTCCACTCAGTTGGGGGTAATTAGAAATCTCAACGGTAATGACTTCGACTTTCTCATCGCAGTCATTTTTGACGAAGCGTGGCAGGTCAGTTATGCGGCGAAGATCCCGCACGCTACTGTTCTAAAATTAGTTGGGCTCACTCGCCTGCACGTCATTGGGCACATAATGAATCTGCCGCGTAGCATCTTCAAAAATCCAGAGGTGGAGGACATCTCACATGTGCTGCGTAGCTAACAATTCAGTCAACAGGACAGTCAACAAGCTGGCGCTTGTTGGTGCCCTCCGCTTCGCTGCGGCTGCCTGTTACCTCAAACGTTAAAGCGCATGATTAGCCAGCCTGCCGACGAAGCGATTTCACAAGTCCTCTCGGAATTGAAGCGTGATAAATTGAGAGTTCGGAACGCGCATTGGCTTGCAAATGCTCTAGGAGCCATTTCCTGCACCGGGAGTGTCGCTGGCTGGGCGATCCTCGTCAGCACATGTATAAGGCTGCAATCCGTACCTGATGCTTCCGGTCCAAATGGGTTGACTCGGAATTTCCACACGCTTATCGGCGCAGGTTACTACTTCCTCTTGTTGCAGGTCGTCGCCGCCGTGCTCCTCGTATTCGCCTTGATACCAAGTCGGGACAGGCGGAAGACCCTGTTGTTCGGCCTTCCACTCGCACCCTGCGCTATCGTGCTTTGCATTCTGCTTCTTCTGAACATCGCGAGATGACGAGGCATTCCACCAATGCGCCTTAACGAGTAAGGTTAGATCGCGCTTGCCGCGATCTAAACCGTTTGTTGGCCGAGCCTGGTTTGGGTGCTGCGCAAGCCCCACTGCAAATATCTTTTTGTGATGCCCATTGAGCCATGCGCGTTGGTCTGGCGCAGGTTCGGTGGCGGCGAGCATGCAGGCCCTTACGGCTAGGGTCTGGTGCCTTTGCGGCACGTTGTGTGCCCAGCGCTTGGCTGTTGATCTCTTAAAACGCCTTCATCTGCTGCGCATCCACGTCAATCACATCGCCTTTGCGCTGCAACACAAAAATCCCCTTCTCGTGTGCAGCTTCGGTCACATCGGATGGCACGCTAAAGCTAGCCAAGCCTGCATAGACTTTGTAGTCCTTATGCTCTGGCCTCCAGCGGCGATAGCTGGCAATCTTGCTTTGCGTTTGCTCCAAATCATTCATATGCGCTTTGTACTTGACTTCGATCAATGCCACGCTGGCTCCATTGGTGAGCACAATATCAAATTCATCGTGTTCGCCTTTGTTCTGAAACCGCAGATTCGGTGTCACGCTGTCAAACTGAATGCCGCCCAATGACGGCTTGGCCACCAAGCTGTTGTAGAAGAACTCTTCCGTCACGTCACCTTGGTTAGAAGCCATCGCGCCCATGCGGCGGCCAACTTCTTTGATGACGCGGGAGGTTTCGGCGGAGACGCGAGAAGTTTCCCTGACTTCAGTTTGCGTTTCTGCCTGCGCCGCGGCTAGCTCCGCCATTTTTTGGTCGGTTTTAGCTTGGCCAACAGCCAGGCTAGCAACGAGGTCTTTGAGTTCTTGATCAGTCACGGCGAATCTCTTGTGGGTAAGTGGTGCAAATGTAAGGTAGCGATTTTACGCTTTTCACCGAAATCATGGTGATTTTGCCGCCTGAACATCCGCTCGTGCACTCGCATACATTTCGCTCGCCATGTCAAACAAGCTCCCTCACAGATTTACAAGCCAAATCAGCCAGTAGCCCTTATAGAGGCTGCGCAGAGTGCTATTAAATGAGGAGTGTTTAAAGATCGCGCTGAAAGGAAACCCGCCGTTGCACGACTACACTTCATGCGAATCATCGCTATGAACAAAGCCCGCCATGCACAAGCCCCTCACACTGACCTCACCTCTTTCGACCACCGGCCTTGCCCGCCGAAAGCTGGTGTTGGCCAGCGCAGCGTCGGTGGCCTTGCCTTGGGGCCATGTTGGCGCTCAATCGGTGGGTGCAGCGGTTGCCCCGCCGGTGATCCGTGGCGCGTTTGATGGCATTCATTACCTGCGCGGTTTGGTGCGAGTGAATGGTGAGCGAATCACCAGCGAGAGGGCGGTGATTCGCCCAGGCGATACCTTGATGACGGGATCGGACGGGCAGCTGTGGTTCGCAGTCGGCCAAGATGCTTTCTTTCTGCGCCAACGCACCGAATTGGTCATTCAGCCAAGCGCCAGCCAAATCAGCATTGTGGGCGCGCTGCGCTTGGTGACGGGGGCAGTGGGCGCGGTGTTTGGCAAGCGCAGTGCTGATCGCGTGCAGATCTCGACCTCAACAGCCACGATCGGTATCCGCGGCACCGGCACTTACATGGAAACGCGCGGCGAGGGCTTGTATTTCTGCACCTGCCATGGCGAGGTGGAGCTGACCAGCGTGCGCTCAGGCGAATCAGCCATCGTCGCAGCCACGCACCATGCGCCCCGGTTTTGCCCGAATGAGCCGGTAGAGGGCAAATGGATCATGGAGGCACCATTTGAGACGCATACTGACGATGAAATGGATGCGCTGGAGAAATGTGTGGGGCGGCGTGCGCCTTGGGTTCGATAAAGTGAGCTTCAGTAGCTATCAATTAAATAGCACCTTGCGTAGATAATATAGGGGCTATAGGCCTAAAAGGCTAAAAATCAGGCCAGATCAGATGCCAAAGCCTGCTCCATGGCAGCCAGCAAGTTTTCCGCAGTTTGCGCACCAGAGACGCCGATTTGGCGGTTCAGGATGAAATACGGGACGCCCGAGATGCCAATGCGGCGCAGCTCGGCATCTTGCTCGGAAATCTCTTGCTGCGTGGTGGTGTCTTGCAGCACTGCGTGGGCGGCCTCTGGTGGCATACACGCCGCCGCCATCTGAAGAGCCGAATTTGCGCTGCAAATAATCTGCGCGGCTCATGCCGCTGGCGGGTAGATCGGGATTGAGCTGAAAGGGCAGCCAGCTGACTTGCGGCGCGGCTTGCTCGGGATGTGCTTTGGCAAACAATGCGAGCGCGGCTTCCAGGCGGCGTTTGCCGATATAGCACCAAGGGCAGACGATGTCGCTGACGATATCGATGCTGATGGCTTGTTTGTGCATAGGGCTCCCGTGTTGGCTGAATCATACAAAGTTGAAGTGAGGCTTGCATTCAGCGCTTATAAATATTTTTTGGCACAGATGGGCACCGGGGATACCGGTGGTATTGGGCTAACATCTCGGCATGTCTGAGCCGCCGCTAAATTCCCGCCCCACCGTTCAAGTGGCCGTCACGATGCGCAAAGAGCGTTTGACGGGGGCGGCTGCGCGTTGGCTCGATTGGCGCTGGAAGTTGCACGATGTGGCTTTGCATGATGATGCTTTTGGCGAGACACCGCGTTGTTTGCAAAGTGGCGCTGAAGCGGCGCACTGGCTTTTTCCGGCGATGCGTGTCGAGCTCTATCGCGACGATACCGAAGGCTATTATTTGAATGCCACCACCGAGCAGCCATGTTGGTTTGTGATGTGGCGCATGGAGGAGGAGTTGGGGCTGGCACAAGAGTTGATTGCTGTGCCCCAAGCGGTGAGCCTGTCATACAACGACGCTGGGCGCTGGCTGGATTCGCAAGAGACGGTAGAGCAGCTACCTTGCCCGCAACATGTGGCGCAGTGGATGGCGCAGTTTGCACAAGATCACTTTGCCACGGAGCCCAAAAAGCGCAAGCGGCCAGAGAGCTTCAAGCGCTTGGAAGACCGTTTTGGCAACCCAGCTGTGATCAGCGCCGGGCCCAAATTTGGAGGCGATGATGGCGGCGGATAAATTTGCTGCGCCACCAGAGGGGTTTTTATCGCGATGGTCGCAGCGCAAGCAGGCGCTGCGCAAAGGCGAGACACTGCAAGAGCCGCCAGTGCCTGCCCAAGCAGCAGAGGATGGTTTGTTGAAGCAAAAACTGCCAATCGCCGGCATCGATACTGCTCAGAATGCTCCTGATTTGATAGTGAATGAGCCATCAGAGCCGGTGCAACCCGCTCCTGAGCTCACCCTGCAAGATGCGCAAGAGCTCACGCCGCAATCAGATTTCAAGCCGTTTATGCAAGTCAATGTCTCGCCGCAGGTGAAAAATGCAGCGATGAAGCAGCTCTTCAAAGATCCGCATTTCAATGTGATGGACATGATGGATATTTATGTGGATGACTATTCCAAACCCGATCCGCTGCCCCCCGAGATGCTTCGCAAAATGGCCGTGACGCAGTTTCTCGGCTTCTGGAAAGAGGAAGAGGAGGCAGAGCAGGCGGCGAAAAAAGCCTCGGATGAGAAAAAAGCTAGGGAAGATGCGCAAGCTACGCATCAGCAAACCGTGGCACAGTCAGGCGCTGAGCCACAAGTCACAACGCTAGACACAACCCAAGAAAGCCAAACCGCAGCGGTAGACGCTGCGGCCAGCCACGCCAGCCATGACAACCACCCTGATCTGCAACTGCAACCAGACGATGCCGCTCGACGCGCAAGCCTTGTCAAAAGCATTGGATGAAGATTTAACGCTGCACACCACGCTGTGCCGTCGGCAAGCAACAAGCTTCCAAAAAGCCATCAAAAACAGTGACGATGTCACCGTGGCCTGCACGCAGGAGCAGCGGCTTTTTGCTGCGCTGGCCGACGAGACGCAAGGTGCGCGAGCCGGCGTGACCTTCCCGATCAAATTCATCAACATTCGCGAGACGGGCGGCTGGAGCAAAGATGCCGCGCTGGCGATGCCAAAAATCGCCGCTTTGCTGGCAGCCGCACGCTTGCCCGAGCCCGAGCCCGTGCCCACGGTGACTTACAAAAGCCAAGGGCGTTTACTGATTGTGGGTGAGCTCACACAGGCCACGCCGCTGGCAGACATGCTCTCGGATACGCTCAGCGTTACTATCTTTTCTATAGCTAACACTGCAGATCCTATGCCGGCTACAGGTAGATTCTCATCTCAAGAACGCAAATACCCCGTGCTCGCAGGCCAGATTGACCGATTGGAAGGCTGGCTGGGTGCGTTCAAGCTCAGTTGGCAGAAAAACAACCCGATCGATTTGGATTTATGCACCCGCTGCAATGCCTGCGTGGTGGCTTGCCCGGAGCATGCGATTGGCTCTGATTTTCAAATTGATTTAGGCCAATGCAAAAGCCATCGCGCCTGCTTGAGTGCCTGCGAGACAGCCGGCGCGATTGATTTTGAACGCGCCGCGATCGAGATGGAAGATGAATTTGACATCGTGCTGGATCTGTCACAACAGCCGTTGATCGATTGGCATGCCGCACCGCAAGGCTATTTTCTAGATCCGAGCGCTGCCACACTCATCAAAATGCGCGAGATGGTGGGCGAATTTGAAAAACCCAAATTCTTCACCTACAAACAAAAAATCTGCGCCCACGCCCGCAACGAGACGGTCGGCTGCAGCGCTTGCGTCGACATTTGCTCTGCGCATGCCATCACGAGCGAGAAATCGCGTCAGCAAATCAAAGTCAACCCCAATCTTTGCATTGGCTGTGGCGCATGCACCACGGTATGCCCCACTGGTGCGTTGAGCTATGCCTATCCCAAAGCCAGCGAGCAAGGGGCACGGATCAAATCTTTGCTCTCCACCTATGCCGCCGCTGGCGGTAAAGAGCCCGCATTGCTGCTGCACAGCCAAGATGCCGGCACACAGTTGATTGAGCAGCTGGGCCATGCTGCGCAGCTCAAAAAAGCCCATGGCGTGCCTCACAATCTGATCCCCATGGCACTTTGGCACACGGCAAGCTTGGGTATCGACGTGTGGCTGTCTGCCATGGCCATGGGAGCGCAGCGCATCGCTGTGCTTGCCACGGGGCAAGAAGCGCCGGATTACCTGAGCGGCCTGCGCCAACAGATGGACATTGCGCAAACCTTGCTGCACGGCTTGGGCTATGCAGGCACACATTTGACGCTCATTGAAGCCCAAGATGCCTCCAGCTTAGATGCGGCCTTGCAGCAGCTCAAAAGCACGAAGCAAACCGTGCCTGCCAAGCCTGCGCGTTTCGCATTTCCCTCCGAAAAGCGCAGCACACTTGATCTCGCGCTCGATCATTTGATCACGCATGCACCGCTGGCCGCTGGCTCGCAGCTGCCAGAGTACATCGCGCTGGCAGCAGCAGGCTCTCCGTTCGGCACACTGAAGATCAACAAAGAGGCCTGTACCTTGTGCCTCAGCTGCGTGAGCGCTTGCCCGTCTGCCGCTTTGCAAGACAATCCCGAGCGTCCTCAGCTCAAATTCATTGAAAAAAATTGCGTGCAATGCGGCTTGTGTGCGACGACCTGCCCAGAAAACGCGATTGAGCTGCAATCACGGCTGCTGCTCACCAAAGAGCGCGGCAGCAGTCGCGTCATCAACGAGCAGCAGCCCTATTCCTGTGTGCGTTGCGCCAAACCTTTTGGTACGCTCAAAGCGATTGAGGCGATGTTGGGCAAACTCTCCGGTCATGCCATGTTTCAAGGCGATGCGCTAAATCGCTTGAAAATGTGTGGTGATTGCCGGGTGATTGATATGTATTCCGCCAGCAATGAATCAAAAATTCAAGACATTCCTCGATAAGTATTCGCGATCAAAACAATGAGCACTATCTCCACCTTTGATGAAGAAACCGCCCGCGCTGAAGTGTATGGATTGCTCTCTGCGCTGCTGTATGCGCCGCCTGCGCCTGAGCTGCTCGCGCAATTGCGTGTGGCTGTGACGCAAGCGCCGCAGGAGGGTGGTTTTTTGGAAGAAAGCTGGAGCGAAGTGGTTGCCTCAAGCCGGCAGCTGACCGATGCACAGATCTCACAAGAGCATGCGCAGCTTTTTGGTGGTGTGGGCAAACCGGAGGTGTATTTGTTTGGCTCGCATTATTTGAGTGGCTTCTTGAATGAGAAGCCCGTGGTTCGCCTGCGCACAGCGCTTGCCAAGCTCGGCATCGAGCGCGATGAGGCCATGAGCGAGACAGAAGATCATTTTGCTTACTGCTGCGAAGTGATGCGTTTTTTGATTGCAGGAGAGGATGTCAGTGTCTCCAATCTCACGCATCAAAAAGAGTTTTTTGGCGACCATGTGCAGCCTTGGGCGATGCAAATGTGTGATGCCTTGCAGACACATCATCGCGCTGCTTTTTATGCCAAATTAGCGGCGTTTATCAGCGCATTTTTGAGCGTAGAAATGCAGGGCTTTGACATGCTCGTGTAAGCCAAGCGCAGGATTGGTTTCATGCATTGGAATCATTGGTGTAATCCCTAGGTCTTCGATCGCGAAATGCATCGGCAAAGCATTGCATATGTTCGTAGTTGTGCCTATAGTCCAGAGTGAAGATCACAGCCATTCCTTTTGGAGACAGCCATGAACAAAGAAGTCAAAACGCCATCCCGACGCGGCATGCTATTTGGCGCAGCCGCCGCTGGCACAGCCGTTGCAGCCGTAGTAGCGCTGCCAAAAATTGCCCCCCAAGAGGTGATCACAGAGGTGCTCAAGCCCGCGCCTGAAAAAGGCGGCGGATACAGCCTCACGGATCATGTGAAGCACTATTACCGCACCGCTCAAGTCTAAATTTCTCGTCTTAGGAGCAACCTATGTTGTTGACCAAAAAATCATCCTCGACCGGTGAGAAAAACGGCCGTTCTCCCTTCGTACACAATCTGTCTCGCGGTCTCTCGCAAGCCATTCCTACCGTAGACCGCCGCGCCTTCTTGCGTCGCTCTGGTTTGGGTGTTGGAGTGGGGATTGCTGCTTCTCAGCTCACCTTGGTCAAAAAAGCCAAAGCTGCTCAGGGCGGCTCAATCGATGGCAGCGGCAAAATCGAGGTTAAGCGCACGGTGTGTACGCATTGCTCGGTGGGTTGCGCGATTGACGCAGTTGTTGAAAACGGCGTGTGGACACGGCAAGAACCGGTTTTTGATTCCCCGATCAACCTCGGTGCGCATTGCGCCAAGGGCGCAGCGATTCGTGAGCATGGCCACGGTGAATTTCGCTTGCGCTATCCGATGAAGCTCGTCAACGGCAAATACGAGCGCATCACTTGGGATACGGCATTGAACGAGATCTCTGCCAAGATGATCGAACTCAAAAAAGCCAGCGGTCCGGATTCCTTGTATTTTGTTGGCTCTTCCAAGCACAGCAACGAGCAGGCCTATTTGCTGCGTAAATGGGTGAGCTTCTTTGGCACCAATAACTGCGATCACCAAGCCCGCATTTGCCATTCCACCACGGTTGCTGGCGTTGCCAACACTTGGGGTTATGGCGCGATGACCAATTCGTACAACGACATGCAAAACAGCAAGTTGGCGTTGTACATCGGCTCCAACGCTGCAGAGGCGCATCCTGTGAGTTTGCTGCACATGTTGCATGCCAAAGAAACCGGCACCAAGATGATCGTGGTCGATCCGCGCTTTACACGCACGGCAGCCAAGGCCGACGAATTTGTGCGCATCCGCTCTGGCTCAGACATCGCTTTTCTGTTTGGCATCTTGCACCACATCTTTAAAAACGGCTGGGAAGACAAACAATACATCAATGATCGTGTCTATGGCATGGACAAGATCAAAGAAGAAGTCATGGCCAAATGGACACCCGATAAGGTAGAAGAGGCCTGCGGCGTGCCTGAAGCACAGGTGTTCAAAGTGGCCAAGATGCTCAACGAGCATCGCCCGGGCACCATCGTTTGGTGCATGGGCCAAACGCAGCACACGATCGGCAATGCCATTGTGCGCGCATCGTGCATTTTGCAGCTCGCACTGGGCAACATCGGTGTCAGTGGCGGCGGCGCGAATATTTTCCGCGGGCACTGCAATGTGCAGGGCGCCACCGACGTGGGCCCCAATCCCGATTCACTGCCAGGCTACTATGGTCTGGTTGAAGGCTCGTGGAAGCATTTTGCGAGCACTTGGGGTGTTGATTTTGAGTGGATCAAAAAGCAATATGCCTCGCCCGCGATGATGACGAAATCAGGCACCACCGTCTCTCGCTGGATTGATGCGATTTTGGAGAAAAACGAGCTGATTGACCAAGACAGCAATGTACGCGGCATGTTCTTCTGGGGGCATGCGCCGAACTCACAAACACGCGGCTTGGAGATGAAGCGCGCGATGGACAAGCTCGATTTGATGGTGGTGGTCGATCCTTATCCATCGGCTACAGCGGCCATGGCCGCCATGCCCGGTAAAGCAGAGGATCAAAACCCAAATCGCGCGGTGTATTTGCTGCCTGCCACCACGCAGTTTGAAACCAGTGGCTCTTGCACTGCGTCCAATCGCTCCATCCAATGGCGCGAGAAAGTGATTGAGCCCCTGTGGGACAGCCGCTCTGATCACATGATCATGTATCAGCTGGCGCAAAAGCTTGGTTTTGACAAAGAGCTGGTGAAGAATTACAAGCTGCAAAAAGTCAAAGGCATGGATGAGCCCGTGCCAGAAGATATTTTGCGTGAGATCAACAGATCTGTTTGGACCATTGGCTACACCGGCCAAACGCCTGAGCGCATCCAAGCGCACATGCGCAACATGGATAAATTTGACGTAAAAACGCTCAAATCCAAAGGCGGCAAAGATGCGAAAACTGGCTACGATTTGAGCGGAGACTATTTTGGCTTGCCATGGCCGTGCTATGGCACTGCTGAGCTCAAGCATCCCGGCTCACCTAATTTGTATGACACCAGCAAACATGTGATGGAAGGCGGCGGCAATTTCCGCGCTAATTTTGGTGTTGAAAAAGATGGTGCTAATTTGTTGGCTGAAGACGGGTCATACTCCAAAGGCTCGGACATCACGACGGGTTACCCCGAATTTGATCACCTGCTGCTCAAGAAGCTCGGCTGGTGGGATGAGCTGACCGATGCTGAAAAAATCAAAGCTGAAGGCAAAAACTGGAAAAATGATTCTTCCGGCGGCATCATTCGAGTGGCGATGAAAAACCATGGTTGCCATCCGTTTGGCAATGCCAAGGCTCGCGCTGTGGTGTGGAATTTCCCCGATGCCGTGCCCATTCACCGCGAGCCGCTGTATGGCAACCGGCCTGATCTCATGGCCAAATACCCCACGCATGATGACCGCAAGACACTCTGGCGCTTGCCTACGCTGTACAAATCCATTCAGCAAGAAAACATTGCGAAGAAAGTGCATGAGAAGTTCCCACTCGTTATGACTTCTGGCCGATTGGTGGAATACGAAGGTGGTGGCGAAGAGACGCGGTCCAATCCGTGGCTCGCTGAGCTACAGCAAGAAACCTTCATTGAAATCAACCCGAAAGCTGCTGCGGATCGCAACATCAAAAACGGAGATCGCGTTTGGGTCGTCACGCCTACCGGCGGTCGCATGAATGCACAAGCGATGGTGACCGAACGCGTTGCAGCGGATACAACGTTCATGCCTTTCCATTTCTCTGGCAAATGGCAGGGTGAGGACATGAAAACGCATTATCCCAACGGCGCAGCGCCGATTGTGCGGGCTGATTCCATCAACACCGGCACGACTTACGGCTACGACATCGTCACTATGATGCAAGAAACCAAAACGACGGTTTGCAACGTCGAAAAAGCGTAAAGCGCAGGAGAAAACACCATGGCACGGATGAAATTTATTTGTGATGCAGAGCGCTGCATCGAATGCAATGGCTGCGTCACCGCCTGTAAAAACGAGCATGAAGTCCCTTGGGGCGTGAACCGCCGCCGCGTCGTCACGCTCAATGATGGCGTTCCGGGTGAGCGCTCGATTTCGGTGGCTTGTATGCATTGTTCGGATGCGCCTTGCATGGCGGTCTGCCCGGTGAATTGCTTTTATCGCACGGATGAAGGCGTGGTCTTGCACGACAAAGACGTCTGTATTGGTTGCGGCTACTGCTCCTATGCTTGCCCGTTTGGTGCGCCTCAGTTCCCAACTGCTGGCACATTCGGTGTGCGTGGCAAGATGGATAAATGCACGTTCTGCGCTGGCGGCCCAGAAGCCAACGGCAGCCAAGCAGAATTTGAAAAATATGGTCGCAATCGCTTGGCTGAAGGGAAATTGCCAGCTTGCGCCGAGATGTGTTCGACCAAAGCTTTGCTAGGTGGCGATGGCGACGTGATCGCCGATATTTTCCGTAATCGCGTGTTGAAGCGCGGCAAAGGCGCAGAAGTTTGGGGCTGGGGCACGGCATACGGCTCGCAGCAAGCTGGCCAGCCACCTAAAGAGCAACAAGCCCCCGTGAAGAGTTGAAAGCAGGACGCATCATCATGAAAAATATCTTTTCAATTTCTGTGATTGTCTTGCTGACAGCCGCTTGTTCTGACAGGCCGCAAAGTGCAGGCGGTGTCAAAGGCGATTTAGCGCCCTACACGGGCACCGGAAAAGCCTACGCTGAGGGCAACTGGAAGCAGGGTGACAAGGCCAGCTGGGAGAGTGCATTGAAAGTGCGCACCCAAAATGGACAAAACGATTACACCAAGACAAATTAAAGACAAAACATTGAGGTCTCCGGCATGAAATATGCACAACGTGCTATTCTTTCAATAGCAACTGTTTTTGTGTTGGCAGGCAGCGCTTGGGCACAAAAGCTTCAAGTCGAGCCTGTCAAGCCCACTGAGCAAGCCGCGCCTGCCGCTGCACCTGCAACGCCGGCTGACGCTGGCGGCATCAAAAGCCAAAGCATCTTTGAAGTCAAGCCTGATGCATCGCTTGATCCGAATTACCCCAAGCAAAGCAATGCCGAGCGAGCCAAAGTGCAGCCTGGCAACAACGCACCTGTTTGGCGGCAGGTTGGTCAAGGTGCAACTGGCGTGACCACGCTGCCCTATGCGCAAGCGCCCGAAGCAGGCAACATGGTGCAAAAATTCGTCCAGTACCCAGGCTCGAATCTCACAAATGCTGGCGAAGCCTGGCGTCAGGTGCGTAACAATTGGATCATTCCGTATGGCGGCTCTTTGATCGTGATTGCCTTGGTTGCGCTGGCTTTGTTTTACTGGAAAAAAGGCACGATCAATTTGCACGGCAAAGAGACCGGGAAGCTGATTGAGCGCTTCACGTATTTTGAGCGCGCTGCACACTGGACGAATGCCGTGGCCTTTTGTTGCCTAGCTATCTCTGGTGTGATGATGGCCTTTGGTAAGTTTTTCTTGCTCCCCATCATCGGCGGTTCGCTCTTTGGCTGGCTCACCTACGCACTGAAAAATCTGCACAATTTTGTTGGCCCCTTATTTGCCGTATCACTGATTGTGGTGATCATCACATTTGCACGCGACAACATGCCCAGCAAAGATGATGTGATCTGGATGCTCAAAGGCGGCGGTTTGTTCAGCGGTGAAGAAGTGCCTTCGCATCGCTTCAATGCAGGTGAAAAGATCGTATTTTGGGGTGGCGTGTTTTTGCTTGGTCTGATTGTGGTGGGCTCGGGTTTGGTACTTGACAAGCTCATTCCTGGTCTGATGTATTACCGCGAGACGATGCAAATCTCGCACATGGTGCATGCCATTGCTGCCATCTTGATGGTGGCCATGTTTTTAGGCCACATATACATGGGTACGATTGGCATGAAAGGTGCCTATCAAGGCATGAAAACCGGCTACGTGGATGAGACTTGGGCCAAAGAGCATCATGCGATTTGGGCTGCGGATGTGGCTTCAGGCAAAATTCCTGCACTGCGTACGCCGCCGAAAACCCCTGCTCATATTGCTACGGCACAAGTTTGAGAGCGAATGGAAACACCATGAATAAAAAATACCTGATGGCCGCTGTCGCATTGCTTGCCAGCACGACTTTTGCAAAATTACCTGCTCCTGTTTTGAGCGATGAAGCCAAGGCCAAAGCGGCCGAAGCGGCTGCCAAAACGGCACACGGCAACAAAGTGGCCGATTTTCAACTCTGCAAATCCCGCGAAAAAGCAGCCGCGCATTATTTCAAAACTGCTAAAGCTGCAGGCAAAGAAACCAAGCCCGCCACGGAAACACCGGCCTGCGCAGATCCAGGCGCGTTCGTGTTTCCGCCGCCAGCCGCTCCGGCTGTCGCCGCCGCACCCGCTGCTGCCACAGCTGTCGCCGCTGCAGCCGCTAAACCAGCTGCGCCAGCAGCTGTTGTCAAAAAATAAAGCTTCAAGCAATGGCGAAAAACGGCGCTTGCATAGCGCCGTTTTTCATGCCCGCTACACTGTACCCATGCCCCAATTGCCTCTTTTGCCAACGCTCACGCAAGCCAGCGCTCCACTCACGCGCGAGGTGCAGGTCATCAATGAAAAGGGCGAAACCAGCGCGATGCAGATTCCCGCTGAGCGCGATCTCACGGTGTACGTCGATAAGCGCGAGCTCGTGACGCTCATGACGCTGGGCGCACATCCTGAGCTGCTGGTGCTGGGGTTTTTGCTCAACCAGCGTTTGGTCGAACATGCAGCGCAGATTGAATCCATCACCGTCGCTTGGGATGTGAACTCTGCCGCTGTCAAAACGTATTCTGGGGTCGAGAAAATCGAAGAGCGCACTGCTAAAAAGGTCGTCACCACAGGCTGCGGCCAAGGCAGCGTGTTTGGCGGGTTGATGGATGAGATCGATCAAATCAAACTTCCTGCAGCTCAGCTCACGCAAACCCAGCTGTATGGCATCACCGAGGCGATACGCAGCCAAGAAACGACTTACAAAAGTGCTGGCAGCGTGCATGGCTGCGCACTGTTCCAAGGCACTCAAATGCGCATGTTCGTTGAAGACGTTGGCCGTCACAATGCGATTGACACACTCGCAGGTTGGATGGCCATGCGAGGTATTCGAAGCCAAGATTCGCTCAATCCGAATGAGCCTTATGTTTTCTACACCACAGGCCGTTTGACCAGCGAGATGGTGATCAAATCTGCGCAGATGGGGATTGCTGTGGTGGTGTCGCGCAGCGGCATCACGCAAATGGGCTACGACATCGCTGAGCAGCTGGGGCTGTGTGCGATCGGACGCGCCGTGAACAGGCATTTTGTGGGCTACACCACGTTGCAGCGATTGATATTGAGCCCTTGAAATTTTGTCATCGGAGGCGGATTTAAGCACTGAACGAGACCTTGGTTCAAGCGCCTGCTGATGCTCTTGGACTGAGTGAACGGTGAATGCCCTGGCCTACCCATTGCCTTTGATTGCCGCGGTATCGGGGCATGCGATGCGATCGGCGTTGATCAAGGTGCAAATAGATATTGATGAAATGGCTGTGCAGGCAGTGGCGGTTGTTTTGAGTTTTGACGTTCGTTTGTCGTTTGACATGTGGGTTGGGGTGGCTTACGGGTACGTCAGTACAGCTCGCACGCGCGCCTGCAGTGCAGGCACAACTTCTTGTGCAAACCACGGGTTGGCCTTGAGCCAGATGTTGTTGCGCGGGCTAGGGTGAGGCAGGGGGAGCAGGGTAGGCCAATGGGCCTGCCAGTTTTTTACTGTGTCGGTTAGCGACTCGCTGGCTTGATCTGGCATGTGCCAAGCCATCGCGTATTGGCCAATCACCAGCGTGAGCTGAATATGAGGCATGGCCGCCATCAAGGGTGCACG
>JANNED010000260.1:0-17782 GCA_031388245.1 Variovorax sp. | reverse complement strand
CATCAAGATAAAGGTTGCTCCGCTGATCGGCCAAGAGGCAGCGCCAGGCTGCTGTGTCAAGATTTGGTAGAAGCTTTTGTTCCAATCTGCGCCTGCTGCCGCGGCTTTGAATGTGTCGTCATCAGGCGCAACAAATTTACCGTCGGCGTTTTGCATCAGGGCAAAATTAAGTTTGTTTTGCTTCACATAAGCATACTCAAGGTAGCCTATGGAGTTTGGCAAACGGCCTACAAATGCTGCCACGCCTTCATTGCCTTTGCCGCCCGCGCCTGTTGGCCAGTTCACAGCTGTGCCCTCACCCACTTTGGCTTTCCACTCCGCATTCACTTTGGAGAGGTAGTTGGTGAAAATAAAGGTCGTGCCCGAACCGTCAGCGCGGCGCACTGGAGCGATATCTGCATCTGGCAAAGCTAAGCTGGGGTTGAGTGCTTTGATCGCTGCGTCATTCCACTTGGTGATTTTGCCCAGAAAAATATCGCCGAGCACTTGGCCGTTCAAGCGCAGTTGGCCAGGATTGATGCCCTTCACATTGATCACCGGCACCACACCGCCGATCACAGTAGGAAATTGCACCAGATTTTTTGCTTTGAGCTCATCGTCTTTGAGCGGCATGTCTGACGCGCCAAAATCCACTGTTTTAGCTTCGATTTGGCGCAAACCTGCGCCTGAGCCCACAGATTGATAGTTGATCTTCACGCCAGTCGCTTTGTTGTAATCCGCTGCCCACTTGGAATACAGCGGCGCTGGGAACGATGCGCCAGCGCCTGTGATTTCTTGCGCTGAGACGTTGGCAGCCATTGCCAAGCCTGCCGCCATACTGAGAAGACCTGCTTTGAAAAAACGATTCATAGTAAACACCTTGGTTAAAAGTCACCGCCGAGCGGCTTGTGGATGCGTTGAACTTTAGTGCCTGATTGTGACGGTTTGATGACTGTCATTGCAAATGTGTGCAGATGTGGATTGTCATAGAAGCTTCTTCAAAGCTTCATCGTTACGCCACGCCAACGCACTAGGATCGTGCAAATTGCTGCAAAGCAGCATTCTTACGGGTCATCTAACCGATTGATGGATCTAGATTTTTTTATTCAATCTTGCTGCCGACCGACAAGATTCACCGCTTCAGCAGCCAACATAACATAGGGAAACCACCACCATGAAATTACAGCGCCGTCAACTCTTGTCCATTGGTTTGGCCACCAGCACAAGCATCCAGGCGCCCAGCATTTGGGCACAAAGCGCCACTTCACGCGGCATCACCGCTGGGCAAATCGCCGATATGTCTAATGCTTACCAAGATGTTTCCAAAGATTTTGTGATCGGCAGCCGCACGGCTTGGCAAGAAATCAACGCGTCGGGTGGCATTCGTGGCCAAAAAATCAAGCACCAAGTGATTGAGACCGATGGCTCAGCCGCGCAGCAGGCCAGCGCTTGGGCGCAATTGCGCGATGACGAATCCTGCGTGACGGCATTTGGCACCTGTGCCGATTCCTTGGCGGTGCAGATCACCATCAAAAACAGTGCTGAACGCAACGAGCTGGCGCATGCCGCACCTTGGCTGCAAAACTCTGCCATAGACATCCATCGCGGCACTTTCCCCATTTTTTCTACGCGCGAGCAACAAATTCAGCATGCTTTGCAAAATATGAGCAATGTCGGCATCAACAGCCTTTCGGTGATCTACCAAAGCGAACGGGATCGCGCCGCAAACACACAGGATATTCAGCGCATCGCGAAAAATTTGAAATTGGCGTTGAAGGAGTGGCCTGTGCAAGCCGATCTTGTGCAGCAGGCCCGCCTCATCAGCGCCACCCAAGTGCCGCTTGTGCTCTTTTTGGGTGGCACGCCTGAGCTGGTGCAGTTCATGCAAGGCTGGAATCGCTCAGGCGGTATCCGCTATATCGTGGCCTTGGCCGACGTGAATTTACAAACTGCACTGCAAATGAGCGGCGGCAAACATGTGCCCGTGATTGGCACGCAAGCTGTGCCGGTTGTCTCTTCATCTGTTCAAATTGCGCGACGTTTCCGCGCTGCACTCACAAAGTATTTCGACGAACCCCCTACTGCTTTGAGCTTAGCCGGCTACATCTCCGCGCGTTACACCGCTCAAATCATGCAATCGGCCAAATCTCTCAATCGCTCTGCCGTGTACGAAGCCTTCTCGCGCCGCCAATCGCTTGATCTGGAGGGCTTCCGCATTGAGGTAGAAAACGGTCGCTTGCAAAGCGCGTTTGTGACGCAATCGATGATGAGCCTTGATGGGCGCGTGATTGGATAAAAATCACCGCCATTCCATGCTAAGGTTCATGCAATATTTTCATGGACTTGGCGATGAGCAAGATTGAAGAAGGCGGCTTGGTGGCTGCTGTGGATTTGGGGTCAAACAGTTTCCGCATGGAAGTTGGCAGGCTGGATCTCGGCAATATCGTGCGGGTGGATTATTTGAAAGAGACCGTGCGCCAAGGTGCGGGGCTCGATGATCAGCGCAACCTAAGCCAAGATGCCATGCAGCGCGGCTGGGCAACACTGGCGCGCTTTGGCGAGCGGCTCACTGGCTTTGCGCCGCATCAGGTGCGAGCCGTGGCCACACAAACCTTGCGCGAGGCACGTAACCGCGATGCATTTTTGAAAAAAGCTGAGCAGCAACTGGGTTTTCCCATCGAGGTGATTGCGGGGGTTGAAGAGGCGCGCCTGATTTACCAAGGCGTGGCGCATGCCTTAGGCGGCCAGCAAGCTCGGCGCATGGTGATCGATATTGGCGGGCGCTCCACCGAGCTGATCATCGGCAAGGGCTTGGCGCCTTCGGCCATGGAGTCATATCGCGTGGGCAGTGTGGCTTGGGCGGACAAATATTTTGCGCAAGGCGTGCTCAGTGCCGATGCGTTTGATACTGCCATCGTTGCGGCCAAGGCTGTGCTCGATGAAGCAGCGGTGCATTTCCCCTTGCAGGGCGATCCAGCCTATGGCTCGGCGGGCACGATTGGTGCGATTGCAGATATTTTGCAAGCCTCGGGCGGGCCGGAAGATGTGGTGAATGCCGATGGCCTCAAGTGGCTGCGCTCACAATTGCAGCTTGCTGGCAGCGTGTCTGCACTGGATTTACCCAGCCTCAAGGAAGATCGTAAGCCAGTGCTGGGCAGCGGCCTGAGTATTTTGATTGCGTTGTTCGAGCTGCTGGGCATCCAAGAAATGCGTGCAGTCGATGCGGGCCTGCGCCACGGCGTGATGTATGACATGCTGGATCGAGAAGGCGTGGCGCATGATGTGCGCGAGCAATCCGTGCAGCGGCTGGCACGGCGCTTTGAGGTCGATGCGGCGCAAGCCCAGCGCGTGGGGCAGGTGGCGCAATCGCTCTACGAACAGCTCCTCGGCAGCTTGCAAGATGCGCCTGATCAGCGCGAGCGCCATCGCCGCAAGCTCGGCTGGGCGGCGCAATTGCATGAAGTGGGCGCACTGATCTCACACAGCGATTGCCACAAGCACAGCGCCTACATCATCGACCACGCCGATGTGCTGGGCTTCTCGCTGGGCGAGTTGCACCGCCTGAGCCTTTTGGTGCTTGGGCACAAAGGCAAGCTGCGCAAGCTGGAGGCCGATTTCACCGATGTACGCTTTGTGCAGCAGCTGATGTGTTTGCGATTGGCGGTCTTGCTCTCGCATGCGCGGGTGCAGCCGCAAGCCAAATCGCTGCGCTTGCAGTGCAACCCAAAAGACATGTCGTTTGCGTTGTCGTTTTCAGCTGATTGGGCCAAGCGCTTTCCGCAATCGGCGCATCTGCTGGCGCAGGAAGTGCAGGCTTGGCTCAAGACCAGCTGGAGCTTGAGCGTTTTGGCGGCGTGATCACAACAAATCTGGCCCCATGACGCAGTGCGTCACCGTTTGCAACCGGCCTTCGCGCGTGCGGCTGCGCAGCCACCACAAGCCGCCTTTGCGGATGGATTGCTCGTTTGTTTTTGTGCCGAGCAAGTGAGAAATCAATTGGCCCAGAACCGGCTGATGGCCGATCAGCAGCGTCGGTGTGTCGCGGTCAGGCCAACTGATGAGTTTGAGCGCGTCTTGCAATGAACGGGTGGGTAGCAATTCATCGCAGAGCTTGTATTTGCGGCCGAGGTAAGCCACTGTGCCTTCGCAGCGCAAGGCAGGGCTAACCAGAATGCGCGTGCCTGCTGGCAAGCGGGGCTCAAGCCAAGCGGCCATGCGCCCGGCTTGGTTGCAACCATGCGGCGTGAGCGGGCGCAGCACGTCGCCCTCGCTGTAGCTGTGTTGGCCTTCGGCCTCGGCATGTCGCCAAACGAGCAGTTCCATGTTCAGGGCACTCTATCCATCAGGTTTAGCTGCCTTGTTTTTTGTATCGCACCATCAAGGCTTGTTGCGCACTGTGGCCGCCTTCTGGCTGGCGTAGCGACACATACACACCATCGGGCTGCATCTCCCAAGCATCCATGCCGTCGTGCAGGTAGGCTTGCAGCGTCTCGTCAATGATACGTTGGCGAAGCGCTGGCTCAGTCACAGGCCATGCCAACTCAATGCGGCGCATCATGTTGCGGTTCATCCAGTCTGCGCTAGCAAGATACAGCTCTTCTTCGTCTTCACAACGAAAGTAAAACACGCGCGAATGCTCCAAAAACCGACCAATCACTGAGCGCACTCGGATGTTGTCCGTCAAGCCTGGCACTTGCGCAGGCAGCATGCAAGCGCCGCGCACGATCAGATCGATTTTCACGCCGGCCTGCCCTGCGCGCACCAGCGCATCCATGATGGGCTCATCGGTGAGCGAATTCATCTTGGCCACGAGTCGCGTCGCTTTACCTTTGCTGGCTTTGGCAGCCAAGGCGTCGATGCGTGCAATCATCTCGCGGTGCAGATGAAACGGCGCCATCAACAGTTTTTTGAGCTTGGGAATATGGTTTTGGCTGGCCAAGTGAATAAACAGTTGCTCCATGTCCAATGTCATTTGCGCATCTTGCGTGAAGTAGCTGATGTCGGTGTAAAGCCGCGCAGTTTTGGGGTTGTAGTTGCCGGTGGACAGATGTCCGTAGCGGCGAAGTTGCTTGCCTTCTTTACGGGTGATGAGCAGCATCTTGGCATGCGTCTTCAGCCCGACCACGCCATACACCACCTGTGCGCCAATGGCCTCTAGCCTCTCGGCCCAGTTGATATTGGCCTCTTCGTCAAAGCGGGCTTTGAGCTCCACCACGGCCAGCACTTCTTTGCCGCGCCGCACGGCCTCGACCAGCAAATCCATCATCGCGGAATCAGAGCCCGCGCGGTAGATTGTTTGTTTGATGGCCAGCACCTTAGGGTCATAGACGGCTTCGCGAAGAAAATCGATCACCGCATCAAAGCTTTCAAAGGGCTGATGCGCCATTGCATCGCCTCGCTTGAGCCGATCAAACACCGACAGCCCACGTGCCACAGGCTGCATGCTGGCAGGGTAGGATGGCGTGTAAGGTGCAAAGCGCAGGCGAGGCGTTTCCACTAAATCGGCCAATTGCCCAAAGCGCACCAAATTCACTGGCCCATGCACCCGATACAGTGCGCACTCAGGCAGCTCAAACTGCTTGAGCAGCAAGGCCGACAGCTCGGGCGAGCAACTGCTGGAGACCTCAATGCGCGTGGCTTGCCCATAATGGCGGTGTTGCAAGCCTTGGCGCAGCGCCATGCGCAGGTTTTTCACATCTTCCTCATCGATGGCCATATCCGTATGCCGCGTGACGCGAAATTGCGAGAATTGCCCCACGGCGCGGCCCGGAAAGAGGCTGTGCAAGTGCGCACGAATCACGCTGGAGAGCGAGACAAACAATTGCTTCTTGCCACACAATTTGGCGGGCAATGCTGTGATACGCGGCAGCACACGCGGGACTTTCACAATTGCAATGGCGTTTTTGCGTTCAAACGCATCTGTGCCGCCCAACTCGACAATGAAATTCAGCGATTTGCTGGCCACCTGAGGAAAGGGATGCGATGGATCCAGTGCCACGGGCACAAGCAGTGGCAGCACTTCTTCTTCAAAATATTTTTGCACCCATTTGCGCTGCGCTGCATCTCGATCACCGTGCGAGATGATGGAAATATTTTCACGCGCAAATGCAGTCGTCAGCTCGTTGTTGAACAACTCATATTGCTCGGCCACCAAAGCCTGAGCCCTGGTATGCAAAGCCTCAAAGCTGGCCACGCTGTAATCGCCTTTGCGATCATTGGCTTGAAAAGCCGCCAAATGACCATAGGCTCTCACCTCAAACAACTCATCCAAATTCGAGCTGGTGATACACAAATAGCGCAGCCGCTCCACCAGCGGCACATCCGAGCGCCGCGCCCAATCGAGCACGCGCCGGTTGAATGCAAGCAGGCTTAAATCACGATCCAGATATGGAAGGGATGGTGTGAGTGGTGAGAGGTGAAGTGACATGCCAAAGCCGAACGGCGAGTAATCAATGGTAACCAATAGTTTGCGACAGTCATGTGACAGTTTAATGACTTGCCAACTACCGCTAAGCTGAAGTTAAGCCACCAAAAAATGTTTTTTGTAGCGTGCGGGCATATCGCACACGCGAAGCAGCATGGGCAGATCAGCGGTGTTGAAATCTGGATCCCAAGCTGGCGCACCCAGCACACGTGCGCCCAATCTCAAATAGCCTTTGATCAAAGCCGGTGGCTCGACATCAAGTGTGGTGTCAAATTGAGCCAGTGGCAAAGGCGTGTGTGCATGCACATGCCAAGCGGGATCGGCCAGATGGGTGGCAGAAACTTCGCGCCACACACTGGCTGCTACATCGCCGCTGACTCGGCCTTGATGGAGCATGGGAATGCTAGCGCAGCCCACCATGGATGAGAGCTGATTGCGAAACATGAATTGCGCCAAGGCGCCCCACAGTGCCATGATGACCGCGCCGCTGCGGTAATCGGCATGCACACAGCTTCTGCCCAGCTCCACCATGCTGGGCTTGAGGCTCTGTAGTGCATCAATATTGAATTCCGTCTCAGTGTAGAGCCCACCAGCGCGGCTGGCTTGTACCGGTGTGAGCAGGCGATACGTGCCCACCACTTCGCTGGTGGCCTCATCGCGCACCAGCAAATGCTCGCAAAAATCATCGAACCGATCCACATCGTGGCCGGGCAGGCTGTTGTGCAGTTTTGCGCCCATCTCGTCGGCAAAAACTGCATAACGCAAGCGCTGCGCTTCGCGCACTTCATCCAGATTCTTTGCCCACTCAACCCTCAGATTGGATGGCGCTGGTTTTTCTTGGGCGATGCGTTGCACATCCGGCACGGTGGGTGCAGAGGGAGCGCAGGGGATGGAAGGAGCGCGATGGAGCGCTGGCTTGTGGAAGAATTTGGCAAACGGATTGAAGATAGCTTGCGGCAAAAAATTCGTGAGGGAAAGCCCAAGAGTTGGCACAGGGATGTCTTTCATGGTGTTTTCTAAGCTTGTATTTGGAAAGAGTTCAAAAAAAAGCCCTCGCTAGGAGGGCTGATCGCATCTCAGGTGCCTACCACGCCACCATCTCTGCGGCGAATCGCCACCGTGGCTGAGCGCGGGCGGTTGTTGAAAGGCCAGCTCGATATTTTGGTCACCGCATCGGGATCACTCTTCTCGCTGGGGCTCTCGCCAGGATGCTGAATGTTGATGAACATCGTGCGGCCATCCGGCGTTTGCGTCGCGCCAGTGATTTCGCAGCCGTTTGGCCCGGTGAGGAAACGGCGGATTTCACCTGTGTTCACGTCAGCAGCCAGCATCATGTTGTTGCCCATGTTCACCAAATCGCCTTTGCCCATGGCAGATGTGCTCATGTCAGTTTGGATCCAAAGCACACCGCGCGAGTCTGTCCACAGGCCATCTGGGCAGGAGAACATATCACCCTTGACATTGCCTTTGGCATCCGCACGCGCGAGGCTTGGATCACCGGCCATCACAAAATGATTCCAGCGGAAGGTGTCACCATCGAAATCACCCGTGTCTTTCCAGCGAATGATGTTGCCTTGCGTGTTGTTGGCACGCGGGTTGATCGCATCCACAGCCGGGCGGTTTGCGCTGCCACGGTCAGAATTATTCGTCAGCGTGCAATACACCCAGCCCGCTTTGTCAATATCAATCCACTCGGGACGATCCATCTTGGTGGCACCCAGCAGATCAGAGGCTTGGCGTGTTTTGATCACGACCTCGCCTTGGTCTTTGAAGCCGTTGGCTGCCGTCATCTTGCCGATGCCGTGGATCAAAGGCAACCACTCGCCCGTGCCGTCAGCGTTGAATTTAGCCACGTACAGAATGCCATCGTCGAGCAAATTGCGGTTGACTTGCGCTGCGGTTTGCGTGGCCGTGGCTGGGCGGATTTTTTTCTCGCTCACGAATTTGTAGATGTATTCAAAGCGAGCGTCTTCGCCGGAATACACCACCGCGTAGCCATCTTTCGTCACGGCAACGGTTGCACCTTCGTGCGCTGCGCGGCCCATGGCGGTGCGCTTGATTGGCGTGCTGGTGGGATCCATCGGATCAATCTCGACGATCCAGCCAAAGCGGTTGGGCTCATTCGGATTTTTCACTGCATCAAAGCGCTCATCATGCTCATGCCAGCGGTAGCCCCAGCCGCTCTTGCGCATACCCCAGCGGCGCTCGTGTTCAGAGAGCGTGTCGCCGCCGCTGAAATAGCCCATGAAGTTTTCTTCGCAAGTGAGATACGTGCCCCAAGGTGTGATGCCGCTGCCGCAATTGTTCACAGTGCCCAAAACACGTGTGCCCGTGGCATCTGCAGCAGTTTTCATCAGTGCATGACCGGCTGCTGGGCCGGCAATCGTCATCGGTGTGTTGCTGGTGAAGCGGCGGGCAAAGCGCGAAGGGCGCACCACTTCCCAGTTGCCAGCCGTTTCGCGCACTTCCAAGACGCTCACGCCGTGTGCGGCTTGCGCTTTTTTCACTTTCTCTGCGCTCCACGTTTTCATGCCATCGGCATGCAACAGGCCGTCATCGGTGTATTCGTGGTTCATGACGAGCAAGCCGTTTTTATTGCGATCTTGCCCTTCGCCCATGGGGTAGTAGTGGATGCCGTCATGGTGCATGCCGATTTGCGCTTCTTGCTCGGCAGCGGTATTCGTTGCGTCGTATTTGAAGGCAGGCATATTGCCCGCGATGCCCACGGCATCGCCCCAGGGTGCAAAAACCTGAGCGCCATAGCCCTCAGGCACCGTGATGCCATCTTTGACGGAGACCGGCACGCTCTTGAAGCCCACGAGCGGGCCGTTGCCTGCGCCCACGCTGGCAGCGCCCGAGGCGCAACCTGCCAAGCCGCTGAAAATACCGCCTGCCGCCAGCCCTAAGCCGCCACGCAAAATCAAGCGGCGAGCTGGGTCGGAGACATCGTGAATCGAAGAGTTGGAAGACCGATTGGAATCTTCCATTTGAGAGAAATCTTTTGCCATGGCTACTTTTCCTTGGAGCAATGAATACATGTTGAACGGGTTACAGCCATGTATCTTGACCAAGCTGCATGACGAATGTGTGACAGTCATATGAAGATTGCGTGGCATCTGCCCGCTCAGCAACCGTTTTTTTGTGTCTTTGAATTTTTGCTTCTATATTTCGATCATAATAGAAACATGGAAGTAAATTTACTGGATTTAAGCACGATGCCAACGTCAAAGGCCACTGCGCCTTTGATACCGCAAACCGCAGCGCCTTGCAGCGAAGCGGATGCGCTCAAAGCACTGGCGGCTTTGGCGCAGGCGCAGCGGCTGAGGGTGTTTCGTGCGCTGGTGCAAGCCGGCGCTGCGGGGCTCACGCCGGGGGCGCTGGCGGCCATGCTGGACATGCCGGCCTCGAGCTTGTCCTTTCATTTGAAGGAGCTTTTTCATGCGCAGCTTGCGCAGGTGGAGCAGCAGGGGCGCAGCTTGATTTATCGCGCTGACTTCTCTCGCATGACGGCGCTGCTGGGCTTTTTGAGCGAAAACTGCTGCGCTGCTGATCCCGAGGGCGGGTGCTGCTAGGTGCTGCTCAGCGCTAATTCACTACTGAATAAATAGCAAACTATCTATATTTTATGGCGGCTTTTGGCTGATTTGATCTAAATTAAGAAGGAAACGGGCAAAATGAAACGCTTTCATGTGCATATCTCGGTAGATTCGATCGAGCAATCCACGCAGTTCTACTCTGCGCTGTTTGGCCAAGCGCCCACGGTGTTGAAAACGGATTATGCGAAATGGATGCTGGATGATCCGCTGATTAACTTCGCGATTTCTGAGCGGGCGGCAAAGGTCGGCCAAGCGGGCCTGGATCACCTCGGCTTTCAGATAGACAGTGCGCCAGAGCTGCATGCGATGACGGCGAGTTTGCAGTCCGCAGGTCTTGCAGTGAGTGATCTTGGCGAGACGACCTGCTGCTATGCCAAAAGCGACAAAGGCTGGGTGCATGATCCGCAAGGCATCGCTTGGGAGAGCTTCGTCACGATGGGTGAGGCAACGACGTATGGCACGGAAAGTGCGGAAGACATGTCTGTAGCCAGCAGCGGCGCATGCTGCGCACCTTCTGCATCAGTCGCATCATCAGCTGCGTCGTGTACACCCACAGCTCAAAAAATCAAATTGTCGCTGGCTGATATCGCCGTCAAACCTGCGGCTAGCAGTTGCGACACGGCTGCACCTGCTTCTAGCAGCTTCAAAGCCTGCTGCTGAACGCATTCAATAAGCTATAAAAATAATAGCACTCTGCGCACATTCTATGCCGGCAATATGCCCATTTAACCTTAAGAAAGACCAGCAAAATGAGCACGACATCACCTCTCAACGTCCTCTTCCTCTGCACCCACAATTCAGCCCGCAGCATCTTGGCTGAAGTTTTGCTCAACGCCATAGGCAAGGGCCGCTTCAAAGCCTATTCCGCCGGCAGCAGCCCACGCGAGGGTGGCAGCCCCAATCCGCTGGGCTTGGCTGTGTTGCGCGACCATGGTTTTGACACTGCTGGCTTGCGCAGCAAAAGCTGGGATGAATTCGCCACGCCTGAAGCACCAAAAATGGATTTGATCATCACCGTTTGCGACAATGCCGCAGGCGAGGTCTGCCCCTATTGGCCCGGCCAGCCTGCCACAGCGCATTGGGGCTACCCCGACCCGAGCGAAGGCGATGGCACAGAAGCACAAAAGCGCGAGGCCTTCCGCCAAACCTTGCATGCCATGCGCCGCCGCTTGGATCTGCTGGTGAGTTTGCCGACTGAAAAGCTGGCCAAGATGAGCTTGCAGCAAAGCGCGAAAGATTTGGCCAAAGCATGAGTGAAGCCAGCCTGCGACAAAAAGCTTTTGCAGAATTCATCGGCACGGCCGCATTGCTCTGCGCCGTGATCGGCTCGGGCATCATGGCCGAGCGGCTCTCGGGCGGGAATATCGCTCTCGCGCTGTTGGCCAACACGCTGGCCACGGTGTTTGCACTGTATGTCTTGATCGAGGTGCTCGGGCCAGTCAGTGGTGCGCATTTCAACCCGCTGGTGACGATTTGGGCCTTATTTTTTGATAAAAATCGACCTCTGGCCGGCATAAAGACTGCAAAGAGTGCTACTTTATTGATAGCATTTGTTTTTATTCTTGCGCAGCTCATCGGTGCAGCCTGCGGCGCTTGGCTCGCGCATGCGATGTTTGACATGCGTATTTTTCAAACGAGCAGCAAGCTGCGCGGAGGCTGGGATGCAGCCGGTCACTTCACAGGTTGGAGCCAATGGATCGCTGAAGCCGTGGCCACAGGTGGGTTGCTTTTCGTCATCATTCGCAGCGGCGCGGCGGGCGAGGGCGACAAACCGGTGGCCAAAGCCAGCGCGTTAGTGGCCTGCTACATCGGCGCGGCGTATTGGTTCACCGCCAGCACCAGCTTTGCCAACCCCGCCGCTGTGCTGGGCCGCATGCTCAGCGACAGCTTTGCCGGCATCGCGCCTGCAAGCGCTTTAGGCTTCATCGCAGCGCAATGCGTGGGGGCAGCGATGGGTGGATTGGCCGCGCGGGGAATCGCTCAGGCCAGCGATCAAACGTAGTGGACTGAAATGATCTCGTAATGCTTCTCGCCGCTGGGCGTAAACACCACCACCGTATCGCCCTCTTCCTTGCCGATCATGGCGCGCGCAACGGGCGAAGCCACGTTGACCAAGCCCAACTTCAAATCGGCCTCATCTTCGCCCACGATTTGGTATTTCAGCTTCGCGCCGGTGTCTTCGTCTTCCAGCTCCACCGTTGCACCAAACACCACACGGCCACCGGCATCCATCTCCGTGGGATCAATCACTTGCGAGGTGGAGAGCTTGCTTTCAATCTCTTGAATGCGCCCTTCGATGAAGCCTTGACGATCCTTCGCCGCGTCGTATTCCGCGTTTTCGCTCAGATCGCCCTGCGCCCGCGCCTCCGAGATCGCATTGATCACCCAAGGGCGCTGCACGGTTTTGAGATCATGCAGTTCGATACGCAGCTTTTCTGCGCCGCGCTTGGTGATGGGGATGGTTGCCATGGTGAAAATCTCGGAGAAATCTTGAAAATGTGTCTTTATAAAAAGCAAACCGCTGGCTTTGCGGCCAGCGGTTTGCTTGAGGTGGCAGAATTTTAACGCAGGAGACTCGCTCGTTCAAGCCAATCTACACGAGCTGCGCGTGCATCTCCTGCACGGAAATCACGCCGAGCTTGTCCATGTATTTCATGCCTTCGACAGCGGCTTCTGCACCTGCAATCGTGGTGAAAGTCGTCACGCGTGCGAGCAACGAAGAGGTGCGGATCGCGCGGCTGTCGGTGATGGCATTGCGGCGCTCCTCCACCGTGTTGATCACCAAACAAATCTCGTTGTTTTTGATCATATCCACCACATGCGGGCGGCCTTCGGTCACTTTGTTGACCGTTTGCACGTTGACGCCAGCCGCAGCAATGGATGCCGCCGTGCCTTTGGTGGCGATCAAATCAAAGCCCATCGCAGTGAGCTCTTTGGCCACTTCGACGGCGCGCGCTTTGTCGTTGTTCTTCACGGTGAGGAAGACTTTGCCATTCTTGCTGCCGTCTTTCTTGGTCGATCGCGGCAATGTTGTGCCCGCGCCAAGCTGGCTTTTCACAAAAGCTTCGCCAAAAGTTTTGCCCACACCCATCACCTCGCCGGTAGATTTCATCTCAGGCCCGAGGATGGTGTCCACGCCGGGGAATTTCACGAAGGGGAACACAGCCTCTTTCACGCTGAAATACGGCGGCGTGACTTCTTTCGTGATGCCTTGCGAGGCAAGCGATTGCCCGGCCATGCAACGCGCTGCAACCTTGGCCAATTGAATGCCAGTAGCCTTGCTCACGTAAGGCACAGTGCGGCTGGCGCGAGGGTTCACCTCCAAGACATAGATCACATCCTTGCCATCACGGTGTTGAATCGCGAATTGCACATTCATCAAGCCAACGACAGACAGGCCAGCGGCCATCTCACGCGTCTGGCGCTTCAATTCATCAATCGTCTCGGTGGAGAGCGAATAAGGCGGCAGCGAGCAGGCTGAATCGCCGCTATGCACGCCTGCTTGCTCAATATGCTCCATCACGCCGCCGATGAACGTCACGCCGAGCGAATCGCGGATGCAATCGACATCGCATTCAATCGCGTCGTTCAAGAAGCGATCCAGAAGCACAGGCGAATCGTTGCTCACCTTCACGGCTTCTTTCATATACCGCTCCAAATCGCGCTGCTCATGCACGATCTCCATCGCACGACCGCCGAGCACATAGCTGGGGCGCACGACGAGCGGGTAGCCGAGGTTGTGTGCTTTCTCTAACGCTTCAGGCTCGGTGCGCGCGGTTGCGTTCGGCGGTTGCTTGAGGCCTAGTTTGTGCAAGAGCGCAGAAAAACGCTCGCGATCTTCGGCGGCATCAATCATGTCGGGCGAGGTGCCGATGATGGGCACACCTTCCTTCTCAAGACCAAGCGCGAGTTTGAGTGGCGTTTGCCCACCGTATTGCACGATCACGCCGACGGGTTTTTCTTTGTCCACAATTTCCAGCACGTCTTCGAGCGTGAGCGGCTCGAAGTACAAACGGTCACTCGTGTCGTAATCGGTCGATACCGTCTCGGGATTGCAGTTGACCATGATGGTCTCGTAGCCATCTTCGCGCATGGCGAGCGCAGCATGCACGCAGCAGTAATCGAATTCAATGCCTTGGCCAATGCGATTGGGCCCGCCGCCGAGCACCATGATTTTTTTGTTTTGCGTGGGCTCGGCTTCGCATTCCGCCACGCCGCCGTAGGAGGCGACTTCATACGTGCTGTACATGTAGGCGGTGTTGGTGGCGAATTCGGCGGCACAGGTGTCCACGCGTTTGTAGACGGGGCGCACGCCTTGTGCGCGGCGTGCTTCGCGAATGGCTTTGTCGGATGTTTTGAGCAGTTTGGCCAAGCGGCGATCTGAAAAACCTTTTTGCTTGAGCTTGAGCAGCTCGGTGGTGCTGATGCTTGACAGCGCTTTGTCGCCAAGGTTTTCGGTGTGCTTGTCCAGCTCCAATTCAATCTGAATAATCTCTTGAATTTGCACCAGAAACCATTTGTCAATCTTCGTGATGTCATGCACTTCATCGAGCGACCAGCCGCTGGCAAACGCATCGCCGACATACCAAATGCGCTCAGGGCCTGGCGAGCCCAATTCTTTTTCTAAAATTTCGCGGTCTTGCGTTTTCTCGTTCATGCCATCCACGCCCACCTCCAAGCCGCGCAGCGCTTTCTGGAAGCTCTCTTGGAAGGTGCGGCCCATGGCCATCACCTCGCCTACGCTCTTCATCTGAGTGGTCAGGCGGTCGTCGGCGTCTTTGAATTTCTCAAAAGCGAAGCGCGGGATTTTCGTGACGACGTAATCAATGCTGGGCTCAAAGCTGGCAGGCGTAGCACCGCCGGTAATCTCGTTGCGCAGCTCGTCGAGCGTGTAGCCGCAAGCAAGCTTTGCTGCGACTTTTGCAATCGGGAAGCCCGTGGCCTTCGATGCAAGCGCCGATGAACGCGACACACGCGGATTCATCTCAATCACCACCATGCGCCCATCTTTCGGATTGATCGAGAATTGCACATTCGAGCCGCCCGTGTCCACACCAATTTCGCGCAACACGGCAAGCGACGCATTGCGCAGGATTTGGTATTCCTTGTCCGTCAAAGTTTGTGCGGGCGCAATCGTGATCGAATCGCCGGTGTGTACGCCCATCGGATCCAAATTTTCAATCGAGCACACGATGATGCAGTTGTCCGCCTTATCGCGCACCACTTCCATCTCGTATTCTTTCCAGCCGAGCAAGGATTCTTCAATCAGCAGTTCGTTGGTGGGTGAGGCTTCCAAGCCGCGCTTGCAAATCGTCTCGAATTCTTCGGCGTTGTAAGCAATGCCCCCACCTGTGCCGCCCAAGGTGAAGCTGGGGCGAATCACGGTGGGAAAGCCCAGCGTTTTTTGCACCGCCCATGCATCATCCATCGAATGCGCAATTCCTGAGCGCGCGGAGCCCAGGCCAATCTTGGTCATCGCGTCTTTGAATTTCAAGCGGTCTTCAGCCTTGTCAATCGCCTCGGGCGTTGCGCCAATCAGCTCCACAGCTTTGCCGGTGGCCGCGCCTTTGTATTTTTCCAGCACGCCGTTGTGCCACAAATCAAGCGCACAGTTCAGCGCCGTTTGCCCACCCATGGTCGGCAAAATCGCATCGGGCTTTTCTTTCGCGATGATTTTCTCGACAGTCTGCCAAGTGATCGGCTCGATATACGTCACATCAGCGGTTGCAGGATCGGTCATGATCGTGGCAGGGTTGCTGTTGATCAAGATGACGCGATAGCCCTCCTCGCGCAGCGCCTTGCAGGCCTGAACGCCGGAGTAATCAAACTCGCAGGCTTGACCAATGATGATCGGGCCCGCGCCGATGATGAGGATACTTTTAATGTCTGTACGTTTTGGCATAGTGTTCAACTTGACATCACAGTGCGTGACTTCAAGTTCTCATAAAAATCAATGACTTACGCGTTTGAGGTCACAGTTTTTGACTTCAAACTTACTTCTCCATCAACCCAATAAAGCGGTCAAACAGGTAGCTGATGTCGTGCGGCCCTGGCGAGGCTTCGGGATGACCTTGGAAGCAGAAGGCTGGTTTGTCGGTGCGGGCTAGGCCTTGCAGCGTGTTGTCGAACAGGCTGATGTGTGTGGGGCGTAAATTTGCAGGCAAGGATTTCTCATCGACCGCGAAGCCGTGGTTTTGGCTGGTGATGCTGACGCGGCCATTGTCGAGGTCTTTCACCGGATGGTTCGCGCCATGGTGGCCAAATTTCATTTTGAAAGTTTTCGCGCCGCTGGCCAAAGCCATGATTTGATGGCCGAGGCAAATGCCGAAGGTTGGCACGCCGGCTTCGATGATGGAGCGCGTGGCGGCAATTGCGTAGTCGCAGGGCTCTGGATCACCGGGGCCGTTGGAGAGGAACACGCCGCTTGGCTTCATGGCGAGCACATCTTTGGCCGATGTTTGCGCGGGGACAACGGTGACTTGGCAGCCACGCTCAGCCAACATGCGCAGAATATTGAATTTCACGCCGTAGTCGAAAGCGACGACGTGAAATCTTGGATTCGTTTGGCTTCCATAGCCGGGCTTGCCATCTAGGCTGAAAAGCTTCCATTCGGTCTCGTTGAATGAGTATTTCTCTGTGACGCTGACGACTTTCGCCAAATCCAAGCCAGCCATCGAAGGCGCGGCTTTGGCTGCGGCCAGCGCCTTGTCCACATGCGCTGGCGTCACTTCTTCGCCGGCTTTCAAAGCCACGATGGCACCATTTTGAGCGCCCTTGGTGCGCAGCAGACGGGTGAGTTTACGGGTGTCGATGCTGGCAATGGCCACACAGCTCTGCGCAACGAGGTATTGCGACAAGGTTTGTGTGCTGCGGAAATTGGATTCGAGCTGCGGCAAATCTTTGATGATGAGCCCCGCAGCAAACACTTTGCGCGATTCGACATCTTGCGCATTGATGCCAGTGTTGCCGATGTGCGGATACGTGAGCGTGACGATTTGCTGGCAGTAGCTGGGATCGGTCAAGATTTCTTGGTAGCCCGTCATCGAGGTGTTAAACACGACTTCGCCAAGCGTTTGGCCAGTAGCGCCGATGGATTCACCAATGAAAACTGTACCGTCTGCCAGAGCCAGGAGGGCGTGGGGATGTTTGCCCTTGAGAGAGGAAAGCACTGGGTTAACTCCGTAGAAGTTATGCGTACGCCCAGTGCCGCATGTCCACCTGTTGGCTGATGTTGCGATGCAATGCCAGCGTGGTGAAGACGGTGCTTTTAAGGGGAAATGCTGGTGTGCGCTAGGCAGTACGTTGGGTGATTAGATGCCTCTGATTATAGCGGAGAGGGCTATGCAAAAAATGCATGCGCTGTTGCCACACGCGTCTAAGCAGCGCTCGTCACAGCTTTGGCTGCCGCACTCGAATGCAAGCAAATCGCTGCTGCCGCAGCCACGTTGAGCGACTCTTGGCCGCCAGGCTGTGCGATGCGCACATGCGCCTGGGCCATGCTTGCCAGCACTTCGCTCACGCCCTGGCCTTCATGCCCGAAAATCCAAGAAAAATCAGCCATTTGCCAGCGTATATCCTGCATAGCTTGCTCACTTTTTGATAGTGTATGCTGAGCTAGTAATTCGTGAAGATATTGCCCTCGGTGGCTGCTCGTCAGCGCCAAGGGATGCTTCAAATCTTGCAATGGCTCCACTGAGGCCGCCTCCACAATCCGCAGCGAAAAATGTGCTCCCATTCCCGCGCGCAACACTTTCGGGCTCCACAGCGCCACGGTGCCGCTGAG
>JANNED010000187.1:0-9128 GCA_031388245.1 Variovorax sp. | reverse complement strand
GCGCTGGGCGAAAAGGTTGCGCTGCTCACGCATTTCGTGGTGCGCGAAGACGCGCAAATTCTCTTCGGATTTGCCACTGCACAGGAGAGAGAGACCTTCCGCCAGCTCGTCAAAATCTCCGGCGTTGGCCCGCGCACGGCTTTGGGCATTCTCTCTGGCATGAGCGTAGGCGATTTAGCGCAAGCCATCACCCTGCAAGACGCCACGCGCCTGACCAAAGTGCCCGGTATCGGCAAAAAAACCGCCGAGCGCTTGCTCTTGGAACTCAAAGGCAAACTTGGCGCGGATATTGGCGCAGGTGCGTCGATTCAAAACGACGCGCAAAGTGATATCTTGCAAGCCTTGATCGCGCTCGGATACAGCGACAAAGAAGCGACGCTGGCGCTCAAGGCTCTGCCGAAAGAAGCGGAGGTGAGCGAGGGAATTAAACTTGCACTGAAGGCTTTGGCGAAGTAGGATGCCCTGATGAAACAAACCTTTTTTCTGATCAAGCTAGCTCTTGTCTTGACCGCATGCACTGGCTTGCCCGAATCGTTTACCGAAATTAAATGGCAAGACCTGCGCGGCGACCGTGGCCTGCAAGTCATGAAACGCGATTTTGCGTGGTGCTCCGTTGCCGTCGAAACCCGTCGCTCACTTCATGAGCAATGCATGATCGAGCGCGGCTGGGCATCGGCGAAGTAACTCAATCTGCTGATTGCTAATGTATATCCAATGGGATATACTTGCACGATGAACACACTCTCCATAACCACTTGGGGTAACAGCCACGGTATTCGCCTCAGTCGCCAACTGATGCAAGCGATGGGCGTAACGCCAGACACGCCATTGCAAGTCAACCAAGTGAGTAAAGGCCGCCTCGAACTGGTGGTAAAACCTACACGCCAAACTTTGGTTCAAAAGCTCAAAGCCTACGATCCTGCGATTCACGGCGGCGAAATCTTGGATGGTCGCGCAGTGGGCGCTGAGTTTGGTGCTCGCCAATGAGCACGGCGCTGAAGGGCTGGTCGCCTGACCGCAAAGACATCATTTGGATCAACTTCAATCCTCAAGCAGGCAAAGAAATGAAAGACCTGCATCCCATGCTGGTGCTTTCGCCAAAGATTTACAACGCCAAAACTAATATGGTGATCGGCTTACCGATGTCGAGCGCTGCCTACAACGCGACCAATCCATTTGCCATTGACAATAGCAAGTCAACTGGCGAGCCCAGCTACATACTGTGTAACCAACCCAAGAGCTTCGATTGGTTGCATCGCGGCGCACGCCCGCATCCTTGGGGCAAGCTTAAAGAAGCTACCTTTAAATTGGTGTGCGCTGAGCTTAATGACATCATTGGATTGGTGAGCGCATGACCATCCAAACCGATAACTTCGCCACTTCAGCGACACCTTCGCCGCGCGTCATCTCCGCATCGCCTGCTTCCCCGCAAGAAGAAGCTATTGAGCGCGCCCTGCGGCCTAAGCTGCTGGATGATTATGTTGGCCAAGCCAAAATCCGTGAGCAGCTGGAGATTTTTATTGGCGCAGCGAAAAAGCGCGGCGAGGCACTGGATCATGTGTTGCTCTTTGGCCCGCCCGGTTTGGGCAAGACGACGCTTTCTCACATCGTGGCGCATGAGCTGGGTGTGAACCTGCGGCAGACCTCGGGGCCCGTGCTTGAGAAGCCAAAAGATTTGGCCGCATTACTCACCAATCTAGAGCGAAATGATGTGCTCTTCATCGATGAGATCCATCGCCTCTCGCCAGTTGTCGAAGAAATTCTTTACCCAGCGCTGGAAGATTACAAGATCGACATCATGATCGGCGAAGGTCCGGCGGCGCGCTCCATCAAGCTGGATTTGCAGCCCTTCACGCTGGTGGGCGCGACCACCCGCGCCGGCATGCTCACCAATCCACTGCGCGACCGCTTTGGCATCGTGGCGCGGCTGGAGTTTTACACCACCGAAGAGCTGACGAAGATCGTCACACGCAGCGCAAGCCTGCTCAACGCACCGCTGCAAGGCGACGGCGGCCTAGAAATCGCCCGCCGCTCACGCGGCACACCCCGCATCGCCAACCGCCTCCTGCGCCGCGTGCGCGATTATGCGGATGTGAAAGGCGACGGCACGATCACGCAAGATATCGCCTCTCGCGCACTCGCGATGCTAGATGTGGACCCGCAAGGCTTCGACGTGATGGACCGCAAACTCCTGGAAGCCCTGATCCACCGCTTCGATGGCGGCCCCGTGGGCCTCGATAACATCGCAGCCAGCATCGGCGAGGAGCGCGACACCATCGAAGACGTGATCGAGCCTTACCTGATCCAACAAGGCTATCTGCAGCGCAGCCCACGTGGGCGCGTGGCTACTTTGGCAGCGTATCGGCATTTGGGCGTGATGCCGCCGAAGTCGGCGAGTGATTTGTTTGCTTCGACGTAAATCAGCTTTGAAACAGGTATCAGCCATCAAGGCAATCTGGATAAACCTATGGTGTGCTTTTCTAGACCCGTAACTAGGAGCTGCATTATTTCAGGAATATCTAGCAGTTCGAAATAAGGTGCTAGAAAGACTGGGCTTCGCCCATGAAGTACTCCTTCGCGTTTAGAAAAAGGTTTGAGTACTTTAGGAAAGAAAACTTCTACAAAAAACCCCAAGAATGGAAAACTAACCGATGTCATCGACTCATATCGCCTTCCAAAAGGTGCGCAAATTAATCCGCGAATATCCTCATTTCTAAATCCATGATGTGGCGTTGAGTCGCGCATCTTGCACAAAAATACTGTGTATCGACTTTGAGGTATTGAAATTCCGAAGTGCAAAGCAGAGCGTAAATCGTCCTCCCAAGAATATGGAAGATTGATATTCGAATAGTTTGGATGCGTTGATACAGACATGCGCCACAAGACCGACAGAAAGAACATGCGGAGTCGCTTTCTGTCAATTCTCAAAAACCTCATTCCCGTTGCTTCAGGCATAACTGCGCCTTCATGCCCGCGAAAAACTGCAATGCCGTAATCATCGTATTTTTCATTCATTTTCCTCTCGCAGTTTGCACACAATATTTCGGCATCCCAGCTATCTGAAGAGAACTGCACAGGTGTTTCTTTATCGTCAGTCACTGAAATGGTTTTACCAGAGTTTTTACGCAGGATGTAATTGAAAATTGAGCGCGGCAATGCGTGAGAATTACACAGCGGATGAAACTCTAAACAGAGCTTGCAAAAATTAGAGGCCATAACTACTTCACTCTCGTTTGTTATTGACGTCCACATGATCCAAGGAATAGCGCGAAATCACCAACTGCGCCGCAAAGTAAGTCCCCAAGATCCAAAGTGCGCTGATTGGAATTGGCGAGACGAATTTATTGATCGCTAGCAGCGAATCAGAGGCCATGAAGAAGAGGCTGCCGACTGCGACCCATTTTGAAGAAGTCGTTTTCAACTCAACAGCTCGCCCGATCGCCTGCGCGCCCATGAGGGCGATGAAGAAGATGTACACAGCGACGGGGATTTGCAATCCTGCTCCCAAGTGGGGCAGCAAGTAGGCATACATCGCAGCGCCATAGGCTAGGCTGACGGCGAGAACGGCTTTGCTGGGAAACCAGCTCACACCTTGTTTGAACAGGGCGATGTAGAACAGATGGGCGATGAGGAAGCTGGCCAGGCCTTGGACGAAGTAGCCGGGGAACATGAGCCATGCGTCGCCGGCGACTGAGAAGGCTAATGCAGCTAAAAGGAGGTTTTTATCAAGATTTTTAAACCCTTTTGGGTCAGAAGCAGGCATAGAATCTGCGTAGATTGCTATGAATATAAGAGCAAAACCCACGCCAAGCGGTTTGAAGATGCGATGCACGATGAGCCAAGCATCGGCAACTGAGCCACCTGAGGCTTGCGCGAAGCATGCTGATGCAGTGGCAATGGCCGCAGCCCAGCCCGCCGCGCCAAGCCATGGATGCAGGCGGGCTTGTAGCACGGCGTTGGTCAGCCAGAGCATGGCGCAGAGCGTGGCCACGCTGATGAGTTGCAAGCTTTGCACCATGCCATCTGCCATCCATAAAAAAGCCGCCACACCACCGAGCAGCAGATTGAAACTGATCACACCGAATACATTCGCAGCCAAACTGGCAGGCGCTTCGTATTTGGTGCTCATCCCCGCAAAATCAAAAGCGGGCTTGGGAAAGCGTGCAGCCACATCCGCAGGCCGCCAGCCGGGCGGCTTGATGAAAACGCGTAATTTATCTGCCCAGCTTCTCGCATGCCAAGCATCTTTGAACAGCGAGGCATACACCTCAACATTCGCCCAAAACGGATCCCAGCTTTTCAACGGGCTGCGCGTGCCGTAAACGCATTTTTCGTCTTCCTCTTTGAAGCTGCCAAACATGCGATCCCAAATCACCAACATGCCGCCATAGTTGCGATCCACAAAACGATCATTCACCGCATGATGCACGCGATGGTTCGACGGCGAGCAAAACCAGCGGTCAAACCAACCCAGCTTGGGCACATGTTCGGTATGCACCCAAAACTGATAGAGCAAATCCACCAACGCCACAATGCCAAACACCTCGGGCGGCACGCCAGCCAGCGCCATCGGAATGTAAAACACCCAACCGAGCAGCGCGCCGCTCGATGTTTGCCGCAGCGCGGTGGAGAGGTTGTAATCTTGGCTTTGGTGATGCACCACATGCGCCGCCCAAAGAATGGCGCTTTCATGCCCCAGCCGGTGCAGCCAGTAGTAGCACAAATCATAAAAAATCAGCGCGAGCACCCAACCAACCCAACTGCTCCAAAACTCTTTTGCGGCTTCAAGCGGCACAAGGCTCAGGCTCGCATACACAGCGGTGTACACGCCCACGCGCAGCAAGCGCGTGAAGACGGCGGTGAACTGACTCATCATGCCCAGGCCAATGCTGCTGACCATATCTTGCAAGCGATACGTGTTGCGGCCTCGGTGGATGCCCCATGCGAATTCAATGGCAATCAGCAGGAAGAAGACGGGCGTGGCTAAGACGATGACTTTGCTCATGCTTCATTATCTTGCTATCGTTCCTTTTGTGAAGCAGCGTTTTCCTTGGCTTTTGGCGATTGGAGCACTTCGTTTGGTTAGAGCGGCCACGTTGGATGAAACGGGTCTGTACTGGCTGACAGTGATTGGGCTATCTCCCGCAGTTACCATATTGGGGGAGGCACGCGCATAGCGCCAGCCGGAGGACATTCGCGGAGGGGGATAGCCCAAGCGCAGGCGGCCAGCACAGACCACAAGCACGCCAACTATGTCAAGCATCCACGAGATGTGACAGGAATGATTCTCTCAACATACCCATCAAGCAACCCGCCCCGCACGCCAATCATCACATCATGCAGATTCACCGTCGGATCGCAATGCCCGGGAACTAGCCAAACCGTATCGCCAATATCAGGCAAAGCAGTGCCGCGCAAAATGCCGTGCTCATCGCCGCCATTGAAAAATTGCCAATCTGTGCCATGCCCAGCCCAAATCGTGGGCAAGCCTGAATCAATCGCATGGCTCTTGTGGCCGGCATCCACGATAGAGCGATCATCCATTGAAGTGGTTTGCCTGCTGATCACTTGTGATTTCACAAACAGCGCATGCTCAAAGCGAGGCATGCCTTCTTCAGAATCGTTGGCCGCGTAATCTGCATCCATGAAAAGATACGAGCCGGCTTGCAATTCACCATACACGCCGCTTGTGGCCTCATGGATGAAGCTGCCTGTGCCCGCACCTGTGACGAGCGGCACATCAAATCCTGCGTGGTGTAGAGCAGTTTTCGTCAACTTCACTTTTTCAATCACTTGACGCATCGCCTCGCGCCGCTGTGCAACGCTGCGCAGATGCTGCGCCCTGCCGTGATAAGCCTGCAAGCCGTCATAGAATATGCGCAAGGCGCTCTCATTTTGAGAGCGACGTGACAACATTGCTGATGTAAATATCACGCACACCCTGCGCTGCGAAAGCCTCTGCTTCCGATACTTTTTGCACACACACGCCCACAGCGCCTGCTTGCATTTGCAGCAGAGCCAGCTCAGCAGACTTATGCATCTTGGCATGCGGCCTCAGCCTGATGCGATGCGCGTCGGCAAAATCTTGCATGACGCGCATGTTGCGCTCCATCGCATCCAGATCAATCACCAAAGCGGGCGTGTCAGCCGAGGAGATGCTCTGGCCGATCAGCGCTTGGAGAGCGGACGATTCAAGCATGCTGCTCATCCAGCCCAGTGGCCAAATGGCTGGTGTCGCTCCAGCCCACCAAGCTGAAATGCTCACCATTGAACATGACGCGGTTGATCGATGCATTGCCCAGTTGCCAGCTGCGCGGCGCTTGCAAATTGAGGTGCATGGCTTCGCGATAGAGAATGTCCATCACGCCACCGTGGCTGACCACGACGATGTGTTTGCCAGCATATTGAGCGGTGAGCCCTCGCAGACACTGCGCCACGCGCTCCCGAAAGATGAGCAAAGATTCACCGCCACCCGGCGAAAAATCAGGCTCTCTCTGCCGCCATAGCTTGGCCTCTTCGGGCATGTGCGCTTCAATCTCGGCAAAAGTCTTGCCTTGGAAGCTGCCGAATTCTCGCTCGCGCAAGCCATGATCAATTTGCACATCGAGGCCATGATGTTTGGCTACAGCCAGCGCCGTCTCGTAAGCTCGCGCCAGATCGCTGCTCACGATCGCGTCAATCTGCTCGCCCGCTAAAGCCTTGCCTGCTTGGTTGGCCTGCCAACAGCCCGTCTCATTCAAGCTGATATCCAGCTGGCCTTGGATGCGTGTGGCCACGTTCCAAGCGGTCTCGCCGTGGCGGATGGCGGTGATGCGGGTAATCAGAGGAACGGCTGGTGTCATCCACAGACTTTAGCCTGAAATTCAAAGCGCAGTTACCGAGGGATTTCAATTTTCACCATGCGCGTGCCCTCTGGTGGCTTGGGGAAACCTTGCAGTGCAGCAGCAAACATCGCAGGTAGCACAGCCTCATCATCGGCCCAGCGGCCCTCGTGCTGTGCTTTGGTCTCATACACCACGCGGTTGTCTGCCGTGTCTCGAACGATCAGCCCGAGCTCACGCACATACCAAGGCGAAGGCATGATGGGCACGGCTGGCAAATAAATCACGCGGCCTGAGCCAGCTACGATGTAATCTCGACCCGGCAAACCCCAGCCATAGCCATAGCCATGGCTCCACGGGTCATAGGCTGAATCAAACGGCCCGCGCTCCGAGCGCTGAATACGGGCGGTCAACTGCACGCTGTATTTGGCAGCAAGGCCATCCTTTTCAGGCTGCGGTTTGAAGCCAAACTTCTCCAGCGCCAGTGCCGCCATGGCCTCCAACTTGTTCTGTCGTGCGGCCTGCACATCGGCCAAACTTTGCTGCGAAGGCAGGCGCTCAATGCGCCAAGTGCTCGCATTAGGCAAGGCTTCGAGCTTTGAAAAAGCGGCCACTTGGCTGTCCACAATCCGCATGCCTGAGCATCCCGCAAGCAAAGCAGTCACGAGAATTGCTATGAATAAAGGAGCAGCGTTGGCAACAAACACGCTGGCAAAAAGACTCAAACGCTTTATCAAGCCGCTGCTAAACGAAACGAATAATTTGGCTTGCAGCGTCAGCGCCTGGGCTGCTGGCTTGCGAAGCGCAGGCTTCATCGGTATCGTCAAATGATTCATGGTCAAACCCCTTGTCGCCATTTTGGCTGGCGATGCCATTTGCTTTGAGCGATTTGAAGTCGTGAAGTTTCGCATCCATCAAATGCGAAGGCACGACGTTTTGGAGCGCATGCAGCATGTTGTCTAGCCGCCCCGGAAACTTGCGCTGCCACTCCCTGAGCATATTGCCCACCTGCTTGCGCTGCAAATTCTCTTGGCTGCCGCAAAGGTTGCAGGGGATGATCGGGTATTGCTGCCATTCGCTGTAGCGCACGATATCGCGCTCGTCCACATAGGCCAAGGGGCGAATCACGATGTGTTGGCCATCATCGCTTTGCAGCTTCGGCGGCATGCCTTTGAGTTTGCCGCCGAAGAACATGTTCAAAAACAAAGTCTGCAGCATGTCATCGCGGTGATGGCCCAGAGCGATCTTGGTGCATTTCAATTCGTCGGCCACGCGGTACAAAATTCCTCTGCGCAAACGGCTGCACAAGGAGCACAGCGTTTTGCCCTGAGGAATTTTGTCCATCACAATCGAATACGTATCTTGGCTCTCAATGTGAAACCTCACGCCTTTTTTCGCAAGGTAAGCGGGCAACACCTCCTCTGGAAAACCGGGTTGCTTTTGATCGAGATTCACCGCAATGATCTCAAAATCAATCGGCGCACGCGCTTGCAATTTCAGCAAGATATCTAGCATTGTGAAGCTGTCTTTGCCGCCACTCAAGCAGACCATCACGCGATCGCCCTGTTCGATCATGTTGTATTCCACGATCGCTTGCCCCACTTGACGGCACAAGCGCTTGTCGAGCTTGTTGTTTTCAAAAGCATCGCGCGTGACATTTTCACGGCCACTTGCCTCTACAAGTGAGCTCGGGCTATGATCAATTTCTACATTCGCATTCATGCCTGTATTGTCTCACTTTGAACATGTTTGCACTTTTATGCCGTCCAATGCGCAGTGTCTTTTTAGAGGCAAGGCAGATGTGCGTCTGTTTGGCTTGGCTGCTGCTGGTCGCACAGCCGCTCCAGGCTCAATTCATCATTCCAGATCAAGGCGGTGCCAATGTGGTCAACGCGGCTCTGAAATTGGCAGAAGTGGCGGTATTGCGCAATGTCAATCCCGCTTTTGAGCTGCCAGATATTCTGGCCGGACGCGCTGGTAATTTTGTGCCTCAATCTGATCTGACTCTTGTTGACACATCTTGGCACGAGGCCGATCTGTGGATGCGCCTCACATTGCAAGGCATCAAGTTAGAGCCCGGTCAAACGGCACCAGCGATTTTTTTGCTTGAGTTTCCAAAATCTTATTTGGATGAGCTTCATCTCTACTTACCACCGCTACACAACACTGAGTCTTGGCGTCTGCAACAAGCTGGCGATCGCGTGGCGCAGAAAGACTGGTTTTTGCGCGGTCTGTACCCTCGCTTTTTGATGCCGAGCGCACAAGAGCTGTTGGCCAGCCCGCAAGGACAACAGACGGTGTATGTAC
>JANNED010000147.1:0-6974 GCA_031388245.1 Variovorax sp. | reverse complement strand
GTCTCTCTTTCATACGCCATACCTTCGTTGAATTTTTTCTTGGTTGCGGCTTCCACTGCATCGACGCATTTCAGCGGCGCGGGGAAGCCCTTGGCCATACCCTTGACCATGTTGCGCGAGAACTGGAAGAAGGCATCGCCCAGCGGGTGCTTACATGGCAAATTGCGCACCAGCGGGAAGGCGCTGCCGTCTTTCGCATGCGCAGCCGCTTTGTCGCGGGCTAACTCAATCGCTTCATCAAGCACAGTATCAGCGCTCTTGGAAAGCTTGTCAAACAACTTCTGGCCTGGCGCCATGGCCAGCATTTCAGCGTTCACCGGCTCGCCGCTCACGATCATGTTGAGCGCAAACTCCACGCCGAGCACGCGAGGCAGGCGCTGCGTGCCGCCCGCGCCGGGGATCAAGCCGAGCTTGACTTCAGGCAGCGCCACCTTCGTGCCAGGCGCAGCCACGCGGTAGTGGCAACCGAGCGCCAACTCCAAGCCGCCACCCATGCAAACGGAATGCACAGCAGCCACAGTTACCTTGCTGGCGTTCTCGCAGCTCAAAATCAAGCTGAGCAAATTCGGCTCTGCAATGGCGCGGTCGGTGCCAAATTCTTTGATGTCAGCCCCGCCCGAGAAGGCTTTGCCAGCGCCGGTGATCACAATGGCTTTCACCTTGTCATCCAACTGCGCCTTGGCCAGCCCTGCGGCAACGGCCACACGTGTCGAGAGCCCCAAGCCGTTGACCGGCGGGTTGTTCAGGGTGATCACAGCAACATCGCCGTGAACTTTGTATTCGGCTGAGCTTTCGGATGACATGTGCAGTCCTTTCGAGGGAGTTTGGAATTCATTTGACGCAGGCTACAAAAGCACGGTCGTTCTATTTTAGCATTCTACGCAGAAAACACGCCAGCATAACCCCGTTTTGTGGCAGCCTGTCGCCTGTGTTTCACAGGACTTTTGAGAATGTTTTTTCTTTTGCTTGGGTGAGACAGCTTCGCCTCATTCGCTAATCACGCACCTGCTGCGCGGCTCAATCGAGCTTGATCCCAAGATCTACAGCCAATTTGATCCACACCGGCACATCGCGCTCCCAATCGGTTCGCGTTTCTTTCAAATTCTTCGGCTTGTTCGGAATTGCAAAGGTCTCACGCAGTTGTGCGGCGCGCGGCGTGTTTGCGCCTTCCACCAGCACTTGGGATAAGGCTTGCAACACCGCTTCTGGTGTGCCGCTGGGTGCCATCACCGGCAAGCCACCCTCCAGTGTGACCAAGCGGCCTGCAATGCCCTGCTCAGTGAGCGTGGGCACATCGGGCAGCTTCGGCGAGCGATAAGAGCCCGTCACGCCAATCGCCCGCACGCCGCGCTGCTGCACGGTGGCAAAGGATTGGTAGCTGCCAATCGCCACCTGCACTTGGCCGCCAGCCAAATCCACCCACATCGGCGCTTCGCCTCGGTAATTGATCGTCTGAATCTTGGTGCCTTCGTTGCGATTGGTTTGATCGGCCACCATTTGCGGATACGCGCCGGGCGCGTAGCTGCCCATATTGGTTGGGTTTTGCTTGGCATACGCAATCAGCTCGGCAAATGTGCGCACACCCATCTTCTCTGATACGCCCACAATCAGCGGGCCTGAAGGGTAGAAGGCAACGGGCGTGAGGTCTTTGTCCAAGTTGTAAGGTAGCTTGGCGTACAGCACGCGGTTTTGCCACACGGTGCCCGAAGTCGTCATGAGCAAGGTGTAGCCATCCGGCGGGGATTTGGCCACCGCATCAATCGCAATGATCGCGCCTGCACCGGGCTTGTTGTCCACAATCGCTTGGATACCGAATTTCGCGGTGAGCTGCTCAGCATAGAGCCGCGCATAAGCATCGGTGAGGCCCCCGGGTGGAAAGGCCACGATGATGCGGATCGGCTTGGCCGGCCATTTGGGCTGCTGGGCGAGAGCCGCTGGCATTGCCAAGCTGGCTGTGGCAAAAGCGCCCGCAGTGATCACCCTGCGGCGCGGAAAAAGGGGAAGCTGCGTCATGTGTATGGCCTGATGTCATGTTGAATGTCTCTCACCATACAAAATTCAGAGCACGTTGAGAAGCTCACAAACCCTCAAAAGATCAATTCATGGATGCAAACCTCGGCAGGGTTTTCCACAACTGACGGAACTACTGCATCACAGTTTGAATCGCTCCATCACTTTCAACACAAGGAGACACACATGAAAGCTCGCCGCACCTGCTTCACCCTCGCCGCCGCCGCATCTGCCCTTTGGCTGGCATCATGCGCCAGCAGCCCACCAGCGCTCGATGCCAGTGCCGTGCTCGGCAAAGCCAGCGCTGCCATCGGCGCAGACGGCATTCAGAGCTTGCGCTTCGCCGCAACAGGCACGGGCGCGCTGTATGGCCAGGCTTATCGGCCCAACACGCAATGGCCGCGCTTGTCCTACAGCAGCTTTTCGCGCCACTACGATTTTGCCAACAGCGCCATGCGCGAAGAATTTGCCCGCAGCCGCGCAGAGCCCAATGGCGGCGGCGGCATTCCGCTGATGGGCGATGGCGAGCAACGCTTGGTTGGCGTGGTGCAAGGTGAGCTGGCTTGGAACATGATGGGCTCCGCGCAAATTGCTGCGCCCGTCACACTCGATGCGCGTATCCATGATTTGTGGACTTCGCCCCAAGGCGTGCTCAAAGCCGCTGCTAAAAACAAAGCCTCGGCAACAAGCGTCACGGAGAATGGCCAAACTTATTCTGTGCTGAGTTTCGCAGAGCCTGGCCGCTTCAGCGCCAAAGCGTTTGTCAATTCGCAAGGCTTGGTGGAAAAAGTGGAATCACGCCTGCCCCATCCTGTCGTGGGCGAAAGCGCCGTGGTCACGGTGTACAGCGATTACCGCGCGCAGGGCACAGCACAATTTCCCATGCGTATCCGCCAAACCCAAGAAGGCGTTCAGGTGCTCGATTTGCAGGTCAGTGAAGTGCAGGTGAATGCGCCTGTAGCGATTGCTGCCACCGATCTGCTGCGCAGCTTTGCCGAACGCGCCAGCAGCGAGCAAGCCGCGCCCGGCGTATGGTTTATCGCTGGCGGCTCGCACAACAGTGTCGCAATTGAAATGAAAGACCATATCGTGCTGGTAGAAAGCCCGCTTTATGATGGTCGCGCCGCTGCCGTGATGCAAGAGGTCAAACGCATCATGCCTAGCAAGCCCATTCGTTTCATGGTCAATTCGCACCACCATTTTGATCATTCAGGCGGCGTGCGTGCAGCGGCATCTGAAGGTGCCACCATCATCGCCAGCGCTGCAGCCGTACCGTACTTGAGTCAAGCGCTTGCCAATGCCAACACCATTCGCCCCGATATGCTGGCTAAATCTGGCAAAAAAGCCAGCGTCGAGGGCATCAGCGGCAAGCGCGTGCTCTCGGATGGCAACCGCCAAGTTGAGCTGCACCTGATCACTGAAAGCATCCACTCAGATGGTTTCGTCATGGTCTATCTCCCCGCAGAGCGCCTGCTCATCCAAGCGGATGCTTACACACCGGGAGCGCCCAATTCAGCGCCTCCGGCCAAGGCCAATGCCAATCACCTCAACCTGATCGCCAACATCGAAAAGCTGAGCCTCAAAGTCGATCGCATCCTGCCTTTGCATGGCCGCATGGTGCCCTTGTCTGAGCTGTATTTGACGGCAGGTAAAAAGCTGTAGAGCCAGATTTTTCCGTGCTGGCCATGCGCTGAATCAGCGTTTGACGCGGAACCACGCTGCATACATTGCAGGCAGCGCAAGCAGCGTGAGCACAGTGGCCACAATCAAGCCGCCCATGATTGCCACGGCCATTGGGCCCCAGAAGACGCTGCGTGTGAGCGGGATCATAGCGAGCACGGCAGCGGCGGCTGTGAGCACAATGGGGCGCAGGCGGCGCACGGCGGACTCCACAATCGCATCCCATTGGGGAATGCCGGCTCGGATGTCTTGCTCGATTTGATCGATCAAGATCACAGAATTTCGCTGAATCATGCCCATCAGCGCGATCACGCCAAGCAAGGCGACAAAGCCAAACGGACGACCCAGCAGCAGCAATGCGCCCGCCACACCCGCAATGCCCAGCGGGCCGGTGATAAAGACCAGCATGGCGCGGCTGAAGCTTTGCAATTGCAACATCAGCAATGTGAACGTGATGAACAGCATGATGGGCATGCCAGCGGCAATCGACGCCGAGCCTTTGGCGCTTTCTTCCACTGCACCGGCCACTTGAATGCTGTAGCCAGTGAGCCCCTGCGCTGCCCAAGTGGCTTCTAAGGCTTTCAGGGCAGGCAGCAGTTCATTCGTGACCGTTGCACCCTGCATGCCTTCAATGATGTCGGCATTCACGGTGATCGCGTAATCACGGTTTTCGCGCCACATCACACCTGGCTCCCAGACGAATACCGGCTTCGCAATCTGCGTGAGCGGAATACTGCGGCCTGTGCTCGTGGGCAAATAAGCATTGCCGATATCGGTGATCACATCGCGTTCCGCCAAGGGCTGACGCAATACGATGTCGATCAATTTATCGCCATCACGGAATGTGCCAATCGTGCTTCCGCTCAAAATTGCACGTGAGGCTTGTGCAATGCTCTGGCTCGTCACGCCCAAAGCACGGGCTTTGGCTTGATCAACCTCCATGCGAATCGCTTTAACGGATTCATTCCAGTTGTCGTTCACGCCGCGTGTATTCGGTGATGTGCGCAATTGAGCTTTCACCGTATCAGCCAAACCGCGCAGCACACCTGGATCAGCGCCCACCACACGAAACTGCACCGGATACTGCACTGGCGGGCCATTGGGAAGCAGCTTAGCGCGACCACGAATTTCCGGAAATTCGGTGGCCAGCAGCGTCGGCAACTTCAGGCGCAAAGCCTCGCGTGCCTTCAAATCTTGCGGCAACACAATCATCTGGCTCACATTGGTCTGCGGGAAAATTTGATCCATGGGCAGATAAAAGCGCGGCACACCCGAGCCCACCCACGTGTTCACATTCAGCATGCCCGGCTCTTGCATGAGACGCTGCTCAAGTCGCTTGACCACGGCTTCATTGGCAGCCAAGGCAGTCCCTTCAGGAAACCACAGATCCACCAAAATTTCAGGCCGTGAAGAATCGGGGAAAAATTGCTGCTGCACTTTGCCCATGCCTACGATGCCCAGTGCAAAAATCAGCACGGTTGCGCCAATCGTGAGCCAGCGGTGCAGCACAGCCCAGTTCACCATGCGGCGGAAGCTGTTGTAAAACGGCGTATCGAAATGCTCTTGGTGATCCGATCCACCAGCCTCGTGCTGCCCGTCTGCATTGCGCAAAGCTTGGTCTTGCTTGTGTTTCAAAATCAACACGCCCAGATACGGCACAAAATACACCGAAACCACCCAACTGATCAGCAGCGCAATCACCGTGACGCCGAAGATCGCAAACGTGTATTCTCCGGTCAGCGATTTCGCAATACCAATCGGTAAGAAGCCCACAGCAGTGATCAGTGTGCCGGTCAGCATCGGCATGGCGGTCAGCTCATAAGCGAATGTCGCGGCACGCACTGCTGTGTAGCCCTCTTCCATTTTGCGCACCATCATCTCCACAGCGATGATCGCATCGTCAACCAGCAATCCCAAAGCGATGATGAGCGAGCCGAGCGAGATTTTGTGCAGCCCCAAACCAAAATACCACATCGCCAAAAAGGTAACAGCCAGCACCAGTGGAATCGTGATGCCCACCACCAAGCCAGGGCGGATATCGAGGTAATAGCGCCTGCGCAGCGGCACTTGCTTGCCACGGCTGTGAAAACCCAAGGCAACAAAGCTCACTGCCAACACGATCACCACAGCCTCAATCAGCACGGCAACGAATTCGTTCACGGATTTGGCAACAGCACGCGGCTGATCTTGAATTTGCTCCAGCTCAGCGCCGAGCGGCAAGGTCTTTTCAATACGTTGGGTCGCAATTTTGAGCGCTTTGCCTAACGCAATAATATCGCCCCCCTTGGCCATGCTCACGCCCAGCACGATCACCTCTTGGCTGCTGAGTTTGCCCTTGCTGTCAACATTCGTGCTGCGTACCTTCACTTGTGCCGGATCAACATAGCCGCGCCGAATGTCGGCAATATCCTTCAAGCGGATCTGCGGCGCTGCCGCATTCGTTGCGCCCGCAGAGCGGATCGGCATGCTACCGAGTTGCTCCAAATCGTTAAATTGTCCGCCCACACGCACTTGCAACACATCCAGCGGCGTGGTGATCAGACCAGCGGGCTCAATCGCGTTTTGTGCATTGAGCTGCGCGATCACCGCACTCAAATCCAAGCCAAGCTGTGCGAGACGCTTTTGAGAAATTTCGATGTAGAGCTTTTCGTCTTGCTGGCCAAACAGCTCCACCTTCGAGACGTCTTTGACCCGCAACAACTGCTGGCGCACATCATCGGCAAACGCCTTGCCCTGTGCGGGCGTGAAACCATCGGTTTTGAGCGCATACATCACGCCAAACACATCGCCAAATTCATCGTTGAAAAACGGCCCGATCACGCCGGGCGGCAGCGTGCCGCGCATATCGCCCACCTTCTTGCGAACGCTGTACCAAATCTGCGGCACATCCTTGGGCGGCCCATTGTCTTTCACCTGGAAAATAATCAAAGCTTCGCCAGGCTTGGCATAGGAGCGAATCTTGTCAGCCAGCGGCACTTCTTGCAGCGTTTTCTCAATTTTGTCGAGCACCTGTTCGCTGACCTGCTGCGCTGTGGCACCCGGATAAAACATCCGAATCGCCATGATGCGAAAGGTAAATGGCGGATCCTCATCTTGGCCGAGCTGGAAGTAGCTGGCTGTGCCCAAGAGCAGGAGCACAACCATCAAATAGCGCGTCAATGCAGGATGCTCAATCGCCCATTTGGAGAGATTAAAGCGTGATGCGTTGGCCGATGAAGCGAGGGGTTGCGTCATCGTCGGCTCACTTCGCTTGTGTTGCCGAGGTGGCGGGCGCTACTGATTTC
>JANNED010000123.1:0-3177 GCA_031388245.1 Variovorax sp. | reverse complement strand
TGTTGTCTTGCATGCCAAAGTCCGCGCAGCGGTGCTCGACAAACATATCCCATTCTTCAAAGCTGCCTTCGTCAAACAAAATCTCCAGCCGCTCGCGCGCCGTGAGTTTGCCTTTGGCATGCTGCGTATCAATGCGCTTTTGGCCACCGCCTAGCTTGGCTGCAGCGCGTTTGGATTCGAGTTGTTCGAGGATGGTTTGCATAGTGAATTGTCTTTAGTATCAATTTGATAGCTGCTCACGCAGTATTCTTAAGGGCTTCGAGCAGTTTTCTTGCAGCGGTGGAGGCAGCTACATCGCCGCGCAACACTTGCTGCGTTAATGCCTGAAGCTCAGATTTCACGTAAGGGTGGCTTTGGAATTGCGCTTTCAAACCTGCATCAATCCGCTCCCACATCCAGCTCACGGCTTGCTGCTCGCGGCGTTGCTGCGTCTGGCCACGGCTTTCGCGCTGCTCCCGCAATTGACTTACGGTTTGCCAAAACTGCTGCACGCCAGTGCCTTTGAGCGCAGAGAGTTGCATCACGCGTTGCGTGGCATCGCGCTGCGTCGTGGCATCATGCGGATCACGCCCGTGGTTTTCAAAAATGCGCAGGCTGCTGGTGATCTGCGCTTGCGCGCGCGTGGCGGCATCGGGGTCGATATCGGCTTTGTTAATCACCACCATATCCGCCAGCTCCATCACGCCTTTTTTGATCGCCTGCAAATCATCGCCTGCGTTGGGCAATTGCATGAGCACGAATAGATCCGTCATGCCAGCCACAGCAATCTCGCTCTGGCCCACGCCCACCGTCTCCACAATCACCACGTCATAGCCTGCAGCTTCGCACACCAGCATCGCCTCGCGAGTGTGCGAGGCCACGCCGCCCAATGTGCCACTGGCGGGGCTGGGGCGGATGAAAGCCCTCTCGTGTACCGAGAGCATTTCCATCCGCGTTTTATCGCCCAGAATCGAGCCGCCCGAGATGGAAGACGATGGATCAACTGCCAGCACCGCCACGCGATGGCCCTTCTCGATCAAATGCAAACCCAGCGCCTCAATGAAAGTGCTCTTGCCCACGCCGGGCACGCCACTGATACCCAGGCGAAAGCTCTTTCCTGTGTGCGGCAACAAAGCGGTGAGCAACTCATCGGCTTGAATGCGATGATCGGCTCGCGTGGATTCGAGCAAAGTGATCGCTTTAGCGATGGCACGGCGTTGCGTTGCGCCACCTTTATCTAACAAGCGATCCAACAAAGTCCGTTCGGGCTGAGCCTGTCGAAGCCCTGAAGACACCTCTGATCGAGATTTCGCTAAATCTTTAATCTGCTTCCAATCTCCCGCGATAAGAGCCTCTTTCTTGGCGCGCGACCAACCTTTGATTTGCAACTCAAACGCAAGGGCTTGCTCACGAGTCTCGAATTCTCCTTGCCAAACCAGCTCAACAGGCTTTCGAGTTGCGGTGTATCCAATCTGTCCTAGCTTGTGTTGCTCCAAGCGAGTTTCTAGATTGTCCGTATGCCCAGCATAGTAGGAGCCGTCGGCGCAGCGCAGCAGGTAAACGAAGAAGGGTTTCATGAGCTAACAGGCTTCGACAAGCTCAGCCCGAACGGTTCAAGCATCGAACTCAAAGGCATCATTTCACGCAAGCGCCTTGCGAATTTGCTCCAGCACATCCTTCGCGCTGGCCACAATCGGCGTGCCAGGCCCGTAGATGCCTTTGACTCCAGCTTCGTACAAAAACTCGTAATCCTGCTTCGGGATCACGCCACCGACAAAAACAATGATGTCATCTGCGCCTTGCTTCTTCAGCTCTTCAATGATGGCAGGCACGAGAGTTTTGTGGCCTGCTGCGAGCGTAGAAACGCCGACTGCATGCACGTCGTTTTCAATGGCTTGCCGGGCACATTCTTCTGGCGTTTGGAACAGTGGGCCTATGTCTACATCGAAGCCTAAATCGGCATAGGAAGTGGCGACGACTTTTGCGCCTCGATCATGGCCATCTTGGCCAAGCTTAGAGATCATCACACGAGGGCGGCGACCTTGTTCTTCGCCAAATTTTGCAATCTCGGATTTGAGTTTGTCCCAGCCTTCAGCAGAGTCATAAGCAGCAGCGTACACACCGGTCACCTTTTGCGTATCGGCCCTGTGGCGGCCAAATACTTTTTCCATCGCGTCAGACACTTCGCCTACAGTTGCGCGCAAACGCATGGCGTTGACGCAAGCTGCAAGCAAATTACCTTCGCCGCTCTCTGCTATAGAAGTAATAGCAAATAATGCAGCATTCACGCCGGCTACATCGCGATTTTGCTTAATATTTTGCAATCTGGCAATTTGCTGATCACGCACGGCCACGTTGTCGATGCTGCGTGCTTCAATCGGGTCTTCCTGTTCGAGTTTGTATTTATTGACCCCGACGATTACGTCTTTGCCTGAATCAATCCGCGCTTGTTTCTCCGCCGCAGCCGCTTCAATTTTGAGCTTCGCCCAGCCGCTGTCTACCGCCTTGGTCATGCCGCCGAGCGCATCGACTTCTTCAATGATTTTCCAAGCCGCATCAGCCATTTGCTGCGTCAGCGTCTCCATCATGTAGCTGCCGGCCCACGGGTCAACCACTGCGCCGATATGCGTTTCCTCCTGAATGATGAGCTGCGTGTTGCGCGCAATGCGCGAACTGAACTCTGTAGGCAGCGCAATCGCCTCGTCAAACGAATTGGTGTGCAGAGATTGCGTACCGCCAAATACTGCGGCCATCGCTTCAATCGTGGTGCGCACGATGTTGTTGTACGGGTCTTGCTCTGTCAGGCTCCAGCCCGAGGTTTGCGAATGGGTGCGCAGCATCAGGCTCTTAGCATTCTTCGCATTGAAGCCTTTCATGATGCGCGTCCAGAGCAAGCGGGCGGCGCGCATTTTGGCAATTTCCAAATAGAAATTCATGCCGACCGCCCAGAAGAAGCTCAGCCTCCCGGCAAACTCATCCACATCCATGCCCTTGGCTATCGCCGTTTTCACATACTCCTTGCCATCGGCCAAGGTGAAGGCCAACTCCAGCGCTTGATTCGCACCGGCTTCTTGCATGTGATAGCCGCTGATCGAAATCGAGTTGAATTTCGGCATATTCTTCGCCGTGTATTCAATAATGTCGCCGATGATCTTCATCGAAGGCTCAGGCGGGTAGATGTAGGTGTTGCGCACCATG
>JANNED010000028.1:0-26742 GCA_031388245.1 Variovorax sp. | reverse complement strand
AGCGCCACCACATGGGCGCTGCCGCCATCGGCCTCAATTTCCACGCGCAACTCTTTGAGCTTGTCGATGCGGCGGCTGGCCAGCACCACAGCTGCGCCGGCTTTGGCCAGCGTCTTGGCAAACTGTGTGCCGAGGCCGCTGGATGCGCCGGTCACCAATGCGACGCGGCCAGATAAGTCAAGTTCATAGGCCATTTAGTGAGTCCTCTTCAATGGATGGCAACAGATTGCATTTCGCACTGCGCCTGCACATAAAATCATGTTAGTTTGATTATCAACGAGACTCTACGCTTATGAACACTCCAGACATGCTTGCAGCCCACGGCCCGCGCGAATCCATGGAATACGATGTGGTGATTGTTGGCGGCGGCCCCGGCGGCTTGGCAGCGGCGATTCGCCTCAAACAAAAAGCGCAAGAGACGGGCAAAGACATCTCGGTTGTTGTGATCGAAAAAGGCTCAGAGCCCGGCGCGCACATTCTCTCGGGCGCGATCATGGATCCGATTGCACTGACGGAGCTGATTCCTGATTGGAAAGAAAAAGGCGCGCCACTCCATCAACCCGTCACCGACGATGCCTTCTTGTTTCTGGGGCAAAAATCAGCTTTTCGCGTGCCCAATGTTTTCCTACCCGCTTGCTTTGAAAACCATGGCAACTACATTGTCTCGCTGTCGAACGTCACCAAATGGCTGGCGCAGCAAGCGGAGAGTTTAGGTGTTGAAATTTTTCCCGGCTTCTCGGCAGCGGAGGTGATGTACAACGCAGACGGAAGCGTCAAAGGGATTGCGACTGGCAATCTAGGCATCAGCAAAGAAGGCGAAATCACCGGTGATTTCCAGCTCGGCATGGAGCTCTTGGGCAAATACACCATCTTTGCCGAAGGCGCACGCGGCCATTTGGGCAAAGAGCTGATCGCCAAATACAAGCTCGATGCTGGCAAAGATCCGCAGAGCTTTGGCATTGGCATCAAAGAATTGTGGGAGATTGATCCTGCGCGGCATCAGCCCGGTTTTGTGTTGCACAGCGCAGGCTGGCCGCTAGAAAATGACACCTATGGTGGTGCATTTTTGTATCACCTTGAAGGCAACCAAGTCGCTCTCGGTTTCATCACTGGCTTGGGATACACCAATCCTTATCTCAGCCCGTTTGAAGAAATGCAGCGCTGGAAAACGCATCCGAATATTCGCTGGTATCTCGAAGGCGATGCCTCCAAAGGCATCAAACCCGCCAAACGCATCGGCTATGGCGCACGCGCCATCAATTCCAGCGGCCTGCTTTCTCTGCCCAAAACCGTGTTCCCCGGCGGCGCGCTGATTGGCTGCAATGCAGGTTACCTCAATGTTGGCCGCATCAAGGGCAGCCATGCAGCGATCAAAACGGGCATGCTGGCAGCAGACGCGGCTTTCGACGCCGTGCATGCAGGTCGCCAACACGATGAGCTGGTCGCTTACCCAGAAGCCTTTGAGAAAAGCTGGCTCAAAACTGAGCTGCATAAAGACCGCAACTTTAAAAACTGGTTTAAAAAGGGTCTCGCGGTGGGCACCGTGATGAACGGCCTAGAGCAATTCGCATTGCGCGGCCACATCCCATGGACGATTCATCGCGACAAGGCCGATCATGAGATGCTCAAGCCCGCCCGCGAATGCGCAGAGATCGCCTACCCCAAGCCAGACGGCAAGCTCACCTTTGATCGCCTCTCCAGCGTCTTCATCAGCAACACCAATCACGCGGAGAATCAGCCTGCGCACCTCACGCTCAAAGATGCCAGCGTGCCCGTGAACATCAACTTCATCACCTATGCCGGGCCCGAAGGCCGCTACTGCCCGGCGGGAGTGTATGAATATGTGCGAGATGATGCTGGCAAAGATCGCTTGCAGATCAACGCGCAAAACTGCGTGCATTGCAAAACATGCGACATCAAAGACCCGACGCAAAATATCGTGTGGGTCACACCCGAAGGCGGTGGCGGGCCCAATTACGTGGGCATGTGATTTCTGGCGTAGCTTGCCCCGCATTTTTGCGTGTAGAGTCTGGGTATGAATTCACACACCAGCTCCTCACCCAAACACATTGCCATCATTGGTGCTGGCATGGCCGGCATCACGGCAGCGCGCACCCTGATCCAAGCCGGACATCGCGTCACCGTGTTTGAAAAAAGCAAAGGTGTCGGCGGGCGCATGGCCACGCGGCGCTCTGAATTTGGCAGCTTTGATCACGGGGCTCAGTATTTCACGGTGCGCGATGCACGTTTTCGCAGCATGATGCAATGGGCTTTGGGCAATTCGCCTGAAGTTGCACGGCCTTGGGCTGCCAACGCCGTGCGTGTGCTCGACAGCCAAGGCCGCACATTAGAGGCTGCGCTGCCAAGCCGCGAGCCGCATTGGGTGGCACAGCCGGGCATGAGTGCCTTGATCGGCCAAATGGCAGAGCCCTTGCTTGCCAACAAGCAACTGCTGCAAGCCAAGCAAGTGCGCCTGATTGAGCGCCAGGCCAATGGCCACTACACGCTGCAATGCCACAACCCCGATCTGCCAGATGCCAAGCCGCAAAGCATCGGCGGTTTTGATAGCGTCTTACTCGCCATACCCAGCGTGCAAGCACAGGTGTTGCTGCAAGACAGCGCCAGTTTAGCCAGCAAGTCACTCTTAAAAAGTGAGCAAACTACGCAGATCCTATGCCGGGTATTGACTGATTTTTCTCAAAAAATCAGTGCAGTGACTGTTTCCCCCTGTTGGACGCTCATGCTCGCCTTTCCGAATGCGCTGCCGCTCAAGCCCAACGAGCCAGCTCGCCTGCTCGGGCCGCAGTGGAGCGCAGCGCGTTCCACGCATCACCGCATCTCATGGTTAGCTCGCGAAAGCTCCAAGCCTGCACGTGGCGGCATCGAGCGCTGGACGGTGCAGGCCAGCGCCGCTTGGAGTCAAGAGCATTTAGAAGACGATCCCGAGCGCGCGAAAGCCAAATTACTCAAAGCCTTCGCCGAGATCACCAACATTCGCGCCACGCCAGCCCATGCGCAAGTACACCGCTGGCGCTACGCCAAAACAGACAAACCACTCGGTGTTTCCCACCTCTGGGATGCCGCAACAGGCATCGGCGTCTGTGGTGATTGGTGCTTAGGGCATCGGGTAGAAGATGCGTTTGTGAGTGGCTTGGAGCTGTCGCTCGCCGTCACCGGATAGGGCTTGAAATGAGTGGCTATACAGGCCGCTTCGCCCCATCGCCAACCGGCGCTTTGCATGCAGGCTCTTTGGTCGCGGCGCTGGCCAGTTGGCTCGATGCGCGGGCTCATGGCGGTACATGGCTGGTGCGCATTGAAGATGTCGATACACCACGCTGCGATGCTGGAGCGTGTGAAGAAATTCTTCGCCAGCTGACGGTTTGTGGTCTGGTGCCTGATGAAGCGCCGCTCTACCAATCTCAGCGCAGCGCTGTCTATCAACATGCGCTGGATCAGCTCATCACGATCCAAGCGGCCTATCCCTGCACCTGCTCGCGCAAAGAGATTGAGGCAGCATTGCTTGCAAGCGGAGCCATCCCACCGCGCCACGGCGAAAGAATCTATCCAGGCACATGCCGCACCAGCCCTCATGATCAACCTGCTCGCAGTTGGCGCTTTCATACCGAATTTTTAAGAGGAAATAGCCCTGTCCCCGATACAAAATCTACCAAGAGTGCTCACTTTTTTATAGCAAGTCATTCTGGTACCGTGCATTGGCAGGATCGCATGCTGGGCGCTCAGCAGCAAAATGTGGCCAAAGCTGTCGGCGATTTTGTGCTGCGCCGTGCAGATGGCCTGTGGGCTTATCAGCTGGCTGTTGTGGTGGATGATGCGCTGCAAGGCATCACTCATATCGTTCGAGGCGAAGATTTAGCAGACAACACAGCGCGGCAAATTCTCTTGCAGCAAGCCTTGGGTGTTTTCACGCCTCAGTATCTGCATACGCCTTTGGTCATGGCGGCAGATGGTCACAAATTGTCCAAGCAAAATGGCGCACAAGCCGTTGCCTTGTCGGATGAAGCTTCTGCAATCAATGCGCTCAGCCATGCTGCGAAGCGTCTTAAACTAGATTCGCAGCCGTCTGCTGATCTGAGCGATTTGAAAGCGGCTTGGATTGCTCAGTGGCGAGCGATTGTGTCAGCGCGTGCTTTAGTTGTAGGCTGGTAGCGCCGCAATCCGAGCACGCGCAGCAGCATATTCATTTTTAAGCCGTTGGACGAGATCGCCAGCGCTCATGACTTCTTTGATCACACCGATGCCTTGGCCGCAGCCCCAAATGTCTTTCCAGGCCTTGGCAGCGCTGCCTGATTCGCCAGTGCCGAAATTCATTTTACTGGGGTCGCTCTGCGGCAAGTTGTCTGGATCCATGCCGGCATTTTTGATGCTGCCCTTCAGGTAGTTGCCGTGTACGCCCGTGTAGAAATTGCTGTATACGATGTCGTCGGAGCTGGATTCGGTGATCATCTTTTTGTAATCATCGCTCGCGCGCGCTTCATGTGTTGCGATAAAGGGTGAGCCGATATAGGCCAGATCTGCGCCAGCACATTGGGCGGCGAGGATGGCATCACCGCTGGCGATCGAGCCTGAAAGAGCAATCGGGCCATCAAACCACTGGCGAATTTCTTGCAGCATGGCAAATGGGCTTTTCGTTGATGCATGGCCGCCTGCGCCTGCGGCGACGGGGATCAGGCCACTCGCGCCCTTCTCTATCGCCTTGCGGGCAAACACATTGCTGATCACATCATGCAGTGTGATGCCACCCCAGGCTTTGACGGCTTGGTTCACGTCTTCCCGCGCACCGAGGCTGGTGATGATGATCGGCACTTTGTATTTTTCGCACAGCGCCATATCGTGATCGAGCCGGTCGTTGCTTTTATGGACGATCTGGTTGATGGCAAAGGGCGCGGCTGGTTTGCCTGGATTGGCTTGGTTGTATGCGGCGAGCTCTTCGGTGATCTCGATGAGCCATTCTTCAAGCTGCGCTGCGGGGCGAGCGTTCAGCGCAGGCATGGCACCGACCACACCGGCTTTGCACTGGGCGATGACGAGCTTGGGGTTGCTGATGATAAACAGTGGGCTGCCGATGACGGGGAATGGGAGGTTTTGGAGAATAGGGGGGAGTTGGCGCATTGCTTTTCTCTTTTGATTGTTGGGTGGAGGCGATATTTAGAACACGGAAGTCACGGAGGTTGCACGGAAGGCACAAAAAATACACAAAAGGTATTTATGATTTTTCCGTGTCTTCCGTGTAGTTTCCGTGCCTTCCGTGTTCAAAAAATAGTTAAATCAAAAAGCTTCTAGAGCAAGCGCAGTCACAGATTCAGCGCCCTCGACGATGCTGTCCCGCACGCCGGGCGCTTTGCAAAGGATGTGGTCGGCATAAAAGCGTGCCGTGGTGATTTTGGCTTGCATGAAGGCTGCGTCATTGCCTGCAGCCAACTCATCTTCTGCCGCCAAAAGAGAGCGGGCCATTTGCCAGCCTGCGAACACGTTGCCAGCCAGCATGAGATAAGGCACGCTGCCAGCAAAGGCGGCATTGGGGTTGGCCTTGGTGTTGGCAGCGATGAAGTCGATCACATCGATCAAGGCCAGCCGCGCGGCGGTCAAGCGCTTGAGCACAGCACGAGCGGCCACGCTGCTGCGCTTGGCGAGTTCGCTTTCCGTCTTCTCAATTTGCGCCACGATGGCTTTAGCTGCTTGGCCGCCATCGCGCGACGTTTTGCGGCCCACCAGGTCGTTGGCCTGAATCGCGGTGGTGCCTTCATAAATCGTCAAAATCTTTGCATCGCGGTAATACTGCGCCGCACCGGTCTCTTCAATAAAGCCCATACCGCCATGCACTTGCACGCCAAGCGAGGTGACTTCCAAGCTCATCTCGGTGGAGTAGCCTTTGACGAGCGGCACCATGAACTCATAAAACGCAGCATTTTGCTTAGCAACATCGGCATCGGGGTGATGATGTGCGGCATCAAATGCGGCTGCAGCGCCAGCAGCCAAAGCGCGGCAGCCTTCGGTGTAAGCCCGCATCGTCATGAGCATGCGCTTGACATCGGGATGATGAATGATCGCCGCGCTGCCGGGCATGCTGCCATCGACCGGGCGGCTCTGCACGCGATCTTTCGCGTATTGCACGGCTTTTTGATACGCGCGTTCCGCAATCGCAATGCCTTGCATGCCCACGGCATAGCGTGCGGCATTCATCATGATGAACATGTATTCCAAACCACGATTTTCTTGGCCGACAAGATAGCCAATGGCACCGGGGCCGTTCAATTCTTTGCCGCCGATTCCATCGCCATACTGCAACACGGCGGTTGGCGATGCCTTGATGCCCATCTTGTGCTCGATGCTCACGCAATGCACATCGTTGCGTGCTCCAAGCGAGCCATCTTTACCGACCATAAATTTGGGCACAACAAAGAGAGAAATGCCCTTCACGCCCTCAGGCGCACCCTGCACCCTTGCGAGCACGAGATGCACGATGTTTTCGGCCATGTCGTGTTCGCCATAGGTGATGTAAATCTTCGTGCCGAAGATCTTGTAAGAACCATCAGGCAGCGGCTCAGCGCGGGTGCGCACCAACGCCAAATCGGAGCCGGCTTGCGGCTCGGTAAGGTTCATCGTGCCCGTCCATTGGCCGCTGACGAGTTTCTCAAGATACGTGGCTTTGAGTTCATCTGAGCCGGCCGTCAGCAGCGCTTCAATCGCGCCATCGGTGAGCAATGGGCACAACGCAAAGCTCATGTTCGCGCTGTTGCACATCTCAATACAAGCCGCGCCAATGGTCTTCGGCAAACCCTGCCCACCAAAATCAGCCGGATGCTGCAAACCCTGCCAGCCGCCTTCGGCATACTGCTTGAAGGCTTCTTTGAAACCCTGCGTTGTGGTGACTTTGCCGTCTTTGAAAAAAGATGGGTTCTTATCGCCTTCCCAATTCAGAGGCGAGAGCACGCCTTCATTGAACTTGGCACATTCTTCAAGTACGGCCTGCGCAGTGTCAAAGCCGGCATCTTCAAAGCCAGGGATTTGCGCGACGGCATCAATGTTGGCGATGTGTTTGATGCCAAACAGCATGTCTTTGATGGGTGCTTTGTAGGTCATGACTCGCTCAGTACAAAATGAAAGTTAAAAGAACACGGAATTCACGAAAGTACACGAAAGACACAGAAAACTTCCGTGATTTCCGTGCTCTTCTGTGACTTCCGTGTTCTTAAAAATGGATGAAAAAAATTAAAGCTTCGATACCAACTCAGGCACCGCCACAAACAAATCAGCTTCTAGCCCATAGTCAGCCACGCTGAAAATGGGCGCCTCTGCATCTTTGTTGATCGCCACGATGACTTTGCTGTCTTTCATACCCGCCAAGTGCTGAATCGCACCAGAGATGCCGCAAGCGACATAGAGCTGAGGTGCGACGATCTTGCCGGTTTGGCCGACTTGCCAATCGTTGGGCGCGTAGCCCGCATCAACTGCAGCGCGGCTTGCACCGAGCGCTGCGCCGAGTTTGTCGGCCAGCGGTGTCATCACCTCATTGAATTTTTCTGCCGAGCCTAACGCCCGGCCACCGGATACGATGATCTTAGCCGCGGTCAATTCAGGGCGATCTAGCTTCGCGATCTCAGAGCCGATAAAGTTGCTTTTGCCGGAGTCTGCTGTGGCTGCGACGACTTCAATCGCGGCTGAGCCGCCGATGGCTGATGCTGGATCAAAGCCTGTGGTGCGCACGGTGATCACTTTGATCGCATCGCCCGATTGCACCGTGGCGACTGCGTTGCCCGCGTAAATGCCGCGTTCAAACGTATCTGGGCTGTCCACTTTGGTGATGTCAGAAATTTGACCCACATCGAGTTTGGCGGCCACGCGTGGCGCAATGTTTTTGCCCGATGCTGTAGAGGGGAACAGAATGTGTGAGTAGCTCGCTGCAACAGCGAGCACTTGCGCGGCCATGTTCTCGGCCAAGCCGTTGGCAAACTGCGCGCCATCGGCATGAATCACCTTGCTCACGCCTGCAATCGCGGCTGCAGCAGTGGCCGCAGCACCAGCATCGCTGCCAGCAACGAGCACGTGGACTTCACCACCGCAAGCGAGTGCTGCGGTCACGGTGTTGAGCGTAGCGCCTTTGATCGAGGTGTTGTTGTGTTCGGCAATAACTAAAGTTGTCATGATCAGATTACCTTTGCTGTGTTTTTCAATTTATCAACCAGCGTGGCGACGTCAGGCACTTTGATACCTGCACCGCGTTTGGCTGGCTCGCAGATCTTGAGCGTTTTGATGCGCGGCTTCACATCCACGCCCAAATCTTCAGGCTTGAACACATCGAGCTGTTTTTTCTTGGCCTTCATGATGTTGGGCAGCGTCACGTAGCGGGGCTCATTGAGGCGCAGATCCGTCGTGATGACGGCTGGCATGCTGACGGACAAAGTTTCCAAGCCACCATCGACTTCGCGGGTCACGTGTGCTTTGCCGTCAACAATTTCGACTTTGCTGGCAAACGTGGCTTGCGGTAGATCAGCCAATGCAGCGAGCATCTGGCCCGTTTGATTGCAATCGTCATCAATCGCTTGCTTGCCTAGGATCACGAGGCCGGGTTGCTCTTTGTCAAAAATGGCTTTGAGCAACTTGGCCACAGCCAGAGGCTGAAGCTCTTCGTTGGTCTCAACATGAATCGCGCGATCTGCGCCAATGGCCATGGCTGTGCGCAGGGTTTCTTGGCACTGCGTCGGACCGCAGGAAACAGCGATCACCTCGGTGGCCATGCCTTTTTCTTTCAAGCGCGTGGCCTCTTCCACCGCGATTTCGTCAAAAGGATTCATGCTCATTTTGACGTTGGCGATATCTACACCCGTGCCATCCGATTTCACACGAACTTTCACGTTGTAATCCACCACTCTTTTGACTGCGACCAAAACCTTCATTTGCTTGCGCTCCATGTTTGTTTAGATTGACGTTTACGTAAACGACACCATTGTAGGTTGCGGTGCAGCAATTTGCGTTGTGCACTGCAAATCCACAAAAAACGAACGGTCGTTCTTTTCTGTGAATTATAGGCAAGTTGTGCGGGATGGCTAAGGCGGATGCTCTAAATAGTCAGTTGATAGACTGTTTACCAACCCAACAGTTGGGAAACTCGGGTAAGTCATGACAGATCAGGCCAAAGTCACCCGTTACATTGCTGCATTGCGTCAATTTTTACATTTTCACTCAAGGAGTTGATATGAAATTCAAAGCTGTTTCGCTGGCCACATTCGCATTCACTGCAGGCTTGGCCGCCCAAGCGCAAACCGTGATCACCGCATCGAGCTGGCTGCCGCCCACACACACGCTCTCCATGGCACAAAAAGAATGGTGCGATCTTTTAGAGCAAAACACCTCCGGCAAGATGAAATGCAACATCTTGCCTCGCGCCGTGTCTGCCCCTCCTGGTACTTTTGATGCGGTAAAAAACGGCTTAGCCGACATCAGCTTTTCCGTGCAGGGCTACACGCCAGGTCGTTATCAATACACGCAAATGGCCGAGCTGCCGTTTTTGGGAAATTTCTCCGAACCGATCTCTGTGGCTTACAACAAAGTAGCCATGAAAAACCCCGCTTTCGCTGGCGAACACCAAGGCATGAAAGTGATTTCGTTTTTCACGCACGGCCCTGGTATCGTGTTCAACACTAAGCGCCCCATTGCAAAAGTTGAGGATTTAAGCGGTCTGAAATTTCGCGTGGGTGGCGGAATGGTGAACGAAATCAGCAAAACGCTTGGCATGAATGTCACGCTCAAGCCTGCGCCTGAATCATTCGAATTGCTCTCGGGTGGCGTGATGGATGGCACCCTCTTCCCTGCCGAATCCACTGAATCTTTCCGAATTGATAAGATCATTCGCCATGCCACGATCTTCCCCGGCGGCTTGTACAACACCAGCTTTGCCTTTGTGATGAATCAAGCCAAATACGACAAATTCACGGCAGATGAGAAAAAAGCGGTGGATGCGATCAGCGGTGAAGTGGCCGCGCGAATCTATGGGCGGGGCTGGGACAAGGTTGATCGCCGCGCCATGGGCTTGATGCAAGCCAACAATGTGCAGATCGTGAAAGCCGATGCGAAGTTTGTGGCTGATGTGAAAGCCAAAACTTCGGGTTTGGAAGCAAAATGGATTGCAGATTCAGAGGCCAAAGGCTTAAAGAATGCCAAAACTATATTGGCTGAATTCCGCGCTGAGATTGCCAAGGCTGAGAAGTAATTTTTTATAGCTTTCGAAGAATAGGAGCACGGAAGGCATAGAAGTTGCACGGAAGACACAGAAAATACATTGATTTTTTTCTGTGATTTCCGTGGAGTTTTCGTGACTTCCGTGTTCTTTTCTTTTTTCTTAGTCAATACAGCTCCTTATGCGCTTTCAGCTTCAATCCCTGCTCGATAAGCTCTGCGGCATACTCTGCGCCGCGGCTTTGTTTGCCATCATGGTGCTTACGTTTTTTGATGTGGGCGGGAGAAAGCTGCTCTCGCAATCGATCCCCGGCTCGCTGGAGCTCACGGAGCTGCTGATGGTGATCGTGATCTTCGCTGGCTTGCCGCTGGTGAGTGAACGCGGCGAGCATGTGATTTTTGATTCGCTGGATAGCGTTTGGCCGGCTTGGGTTGTCAAACTGCAAAAAGCTTTTGTACATTTGATTTGCGCGGCGCTGATGATGGCATTGGCTTTTCTGATGTGGAAAACAGGCGCTCAGTTCGCAGACTACGGCGAGACGACTGCGCAACTGAAGATCAGCAAAGCGCCTTTCATTTATGGCATGGCGGTGTTTTGCGGCATGACAGCGCTGGTTCATCTGGTGCTGGCTTTCTTCTCCGGCAATGCGGCTGAGCATGCGGGCAGTGAACAAGGCGAAGGCGCAGCGTTATGACAGAAGCCTATTTATGACCGAAGCTTTGCTGGGCTTTGCGGCCATCTTCATCATGGCGCTTTTGCGCATACCGCTGGCCTTTGCTATGGGCATTGTGGGCGTGGTGGGCATGGGGCTCACGCGCAGTTGGCCCGCAGCATTTGCCAGTGCGGCGCAGGTGGTGCAAGAGACAGGCTTTGCTTACACGCTCTCTGTGATTCCGCTCTTCATTCTCATGGGCAATTTCGTGGCACGTGCAGGCTTAGCGCACGAGCTGTTCGCGGCAGCCTATGCTTTCATCGGCCATTTGCGCGGCGGCTTGGCGCATGCCACCGTGCTCGCCTGCGCGGGCTTTGGCGCGATTTGCGGCTCATCGATTGCCACGGCAGCCACCATGAGCAAGGTGGCTTACCCGAGCATGAAAAAGCTGGGTTATTCAGATTCACTGTCCACTGGAGTCATGGCCGCTGGCGGCACACTGGGTATCATGATTCCGCCTTCCACCATCATGGTGATCTACGGTATCGTCACCGAGACGAACATTGGCAAGCTCTTCGCCGCTGGTGTGATCCCCGGCTTGATCACGGCGGCTTGCCTGATGCTGTGCATCGTGATCATGACCCAACGCGATCCTGATCACGCACCGGCTGGCAAACGCTCTTCTTGGCCCGAGCGCTGGAAAGCACTGCGCGGCATTTGGGGTGTGCTGGTTCTTGTCATCATCGTTCTGGGAGGGATCTATGGCGGTGTGTTCACCGCAACAGAAGGCGCTGGCATCGGTGCGTCGGGCGCATTCCTTTTTGCTTTGGCGAGAAAGCGGCTGACTTGGACTATTTTGTTTCAAGTGCTCATGGAATCTGCGCGCACCACAGCCATGCTCTTCACCCTTTTGATCGCCGCAACGATTTTCGCCAATTTTGTGAATTTCACCAGCCTGCCTAATGATCTGAAAGAGTGGATCACACACCTTGGCTTGTCTCCCGTGATGATCATTGCAGCCATGATGCTGATCTACGTGATACTGGGCACCGTGATGGAGGAGCTCACGATGGTGCTTCTGACCATTCCCCTCTTCTTCCCCATCGTCACGGCATTGGGCTTTGATCCCGTGTGGTTTGGCGTGCTGATTGTGATGATTGTGCAAATCGGCTTGATCTCGCCGCCTGTTGGCATGAATCTTTTTGTGCTGAATGCGCTGCTGCCCGGTGTGGGCTTGGGCGCAATTTTCCGAGGCTGCTGGCCATTCGTCGCTGCCATGATTGTGGTCTTGATCCTGTTGGTGGCTTTTCCACAGCTGAGCTTGTGGTTGCCTGGTCTGATGGATTAGCCCTGTATCTCATCCAAAGAATCTGGGTTGATCCAAGGCAGATTCAGGCTGAATTCTGAACCACTTCCTAACACGCTGCGCACCCCTACATTGCCGCCATGTGCGCGCGCAGCGCGATCCACAATGGCCAATCCCAAGCCCGTTCCAGGTACTGTTCCGGCATTGGATGCACGGTGGAAACTTTCAAACAAGCGAGGCAGCTCGTCTTCTGGAATGCCAATTCCCTGATCACGCACCGTGATGCAAAGTTGCTTGCTCTGCGCAGTCGTTACTTCAGAAACGATCACACTCACTTGTGAGCCTTTTCGAGAATACTTGCAAGCATTGGTGATCAAGTTCATCACCATTTGGCCTAGCAACATGTCATCCAACATCAAATGGGTGTTGCCATCCAGCGGAGCTTTGAGTTCTAGGCTCACAACATGTCGCTGATACTGAGATGCACGCGTCTCTCGCAACAATGCTTGCATGCATGCCAACAAAGCTGTCTTGCGCGGCGCAAACACGGTGCTGCCGGCATCCATTCGGCCAAAAGCCAAGAAACTCTCCATCATGGCCTGCATGCGCTGCACTGCGCGCTGAATATCGGCCACAGTGTCTGCACGCTCCTCTGCACTCAAGCGTTCGTGATAGTGCTGTAACAATTCTGAACTCGTTTGGATGGTCGCAAGCGGCGTGCGGAATTCGTGCGATGCCATCGATACAAATCGTGATTTGAGATCACCCAGCTCTTTTTCTTGAGACAGTGCTTTTCGCATTTTTTCCTCGGAATCTCTCAACGCGGTGATATCGGTCAAGAAAATCAACACGCCCGGGCGACCCTCCCATTCAATGATCGAGCCGTGTAATCTGACCCACGTGATGCGTGTTGTCTCGCTGATACATTCAGCTGGTGGTGATATCGAACGAAGCATCACTTCTGTGTTGCTGTCTCCAGAAATCAACTGCTTACGACGAATCAGCGCATATGCGCGATCCTCAGGGTGAATCAGATACAGTGATTCCACGCCGCGCAATCCCTCTTGATGCGGGCCAAAAAGCTTCTGCGCCGCTGGATTGGCATAAATGATTTTGCGATCTTGGGTGAAAAAGGCACACTGATCTGAGTTATCTACCAAAGAACGGTATCTGGCTTGTGAGCGCAACAGAGCTTCATTCATGCTCGCGAGCTGTGTGTTATCGCGTACCACAGCGACCGATGCATTTTTGCCATCCACCACCACTGCACGCCCGACGATTTCAACAACCACCAGCGAACCATCAGCATGCAAAAGTTGAGCAGGGTACACCGTTTCGCGCTCAAGATGCATGCGTTTTTCTGCAAATGCACGGTCTTGCTTTTGAAACAAATGGCTTGCGGGCTTGCCAATCAATTCTTCACGCTGCCTGCCAAGTATTTTTTGGAAAGCGTCGTTACAGTCAAAAATGATTCCGTCTCGGTAGAAAACAATGCCTTCTGTGCCAGCTTCCACGAAACGCTGGGTGCGCTCTTCGCTTTTGCGAATGGCTTGTTCGGTTTGATGCTGTTCAGTGACATCGTCAATAAAAACGAAATTACCCACGATGCGGCCATCGCTCAAAGCATTGGGCACCAAATGAACTTCGATCCAATGTGAGCTGTGCAATCCAACATCGATTTCGCGCACGTAGCGCACCGATTCACCAGCAAGTACGCGCAGAGAATATGGCTCTACAAATGTCCATGCCTTCTCGCCGATGATGTCGCGAATATGCAAGCCCAACATTTGGCTCACAGAGGTGTGGTACGCCTTGGCATAAGCATGGTTGGCATAGACACAGCGATTGGAGGTATCAAAATACCCGACGATGCCTTGCAAGTGATCCAGCAAAAGATGAAGCTGCTCCTTGCTCACGGGCAAGACATGCGCAGGCTGTGCATCGCTAGGCTTGGAAGCTTGTTTTGGCACCGTATCGGATGTTTCTGGCATGCTCATGAAATCAGTCTAACATTCAGGCTTGGGCCATCCAAGACTCCAGCGAGGATATTTCCGCATGCATCGCATTTTGGTGATCGACGACGAAGAAGGTATTCGCAAAAATATTGAGCGTTTGCTGACGCTTGAAGGCTTTGAAGTGGCGACGGCTCCAAACGGCAAGCATGGCTTGGTGATTGCCCGTTCTATGCTGCCAGATATCATCATCACGGATATCAACATGCCTGTCATGGATGGGTTTGCCATGCTAGATGCGATACGCCACCACCCTGAACTCGATCGTTGCATCGTTATTATGCTCACGGCTGCCGACGAACGTGACAGCATGCGCCGGGGCATGCGTTTGGGTGCGGATGATTATTTGACCAAGCCGTTTCGGCGAGAAGAATTGCTCGATGCAATTGAATCTCAGCTCAAAAAAATCGCTCGCTTCAACCGCGAAAAAGACCATGCTGTCGCCAAAGCGGCTGCATTAACAGAAGAAAAAACACGCGAGCTTTTTAAAGAACAGTTTGCCAACGGGAGTTTTCCTCACTCGGATTTCAAGCTCCCCCCCCCCACCCAGGCGGCACCCGCTTCAAGTGCAGTGCCAGAGACCCCTGATGCCCCGGCGCAAACGCTGCAGGCGACTGTGATGTTTGCCGATATCCGCAACTTCACGACCATGGCCGAACGCTTGAGCGCCACCGAATTGGCTGCCTTGCTGGGACGATATTTTGAGTTGGCCTGCCGTCCAGTTGTGGCGATGGGGGGAAGCCATTTGAAAATGCTGGGCGATGGATTGCTTGCTTTGTTTGAGGAAGACAGGAACGGCGACACGGCGCAGAGCGCAGAACATGCGAACCACGCCGAGCGTGCGCTCGTTGCCGCGCTAGGTTTGCAAGAAGCGGTCGCAGAATTCAAGCAATGGGTTGATGCGCAATACAGCTCACGCGGTTTGCGTGGGTTCAATGTCGGTGTAGGCTTACACAGTGGTGAAGTGATGCTGAGTCGTTTGGGCGGTGCTGATTCGACTGAAATCACCGCACTAGGCGACACGGTCAATATTGCATCTCGCTTGCAATCTGCTGGCAAAGATCTGGGCTGGTCTGTGGTTGCCAGCATCGACACCGCGCAACTGGCAGGGCTCAATTTGAAAAGGGGTCGCCATGAGTTGGTGCATTTACGTGGCCGTGAAAAACCTGTGGCGGCATGTGAAGTCTTGAGCATGCGCCTCATGAATTCTGGGCAGTCAAACCATGTTTCCACGCATTACGATCCGGAGTCTCTTCAATCGGCAGCCAATGAAAACTCCCAGATGACTGCGCGCGCAGCCAAAGACGCACTCAAAGAATCTCTTTGGAATTTGCAATCGGGTAGCTTTGCCAGCATGCAACAGAGCTTTCGCGGCTACCAGATCGTGCGCAAACTCGGCGAAGGCGGTATGAGTGACGTATTTTTGGCGTACTCAGCAGCACAAAAAAGTGAAGTGGTGCTCAAAGTGCTGCGTACCTCGCTGTCCAACGATGCCGAAATGTTGCGTCGCTTCATCCAAGAATATGCTGTCTTGGCCAATCTAAACCACCACCATGTTTCACGCATCTACGATCAAGGTTTCACCGATGACTATGCCTACATCGCCATGGAATATCTCTCTGGTGGCACGCTCAAAGAAGAAATTCGTGCACGCGGCCAAGCTGGCAACACGCTGTCTGGCACACCAGCGCAAATTCATGGCCGTGTGATTGATTTGCTGCGCCAGATTGTGAGTGCGCTCAATGCCATTCATAAGCTGGGGTTGGTCTATCGCGATCTCAAGCCCGATAACCTCATGTTCCGCTCCACAGGCGGCGAGCTGGTGCTTGTGGATTTTGGTATCGTGAAAAACATCGGCGAACACACCGGCGGGCTGATGCCCGAAAAACTCGTCAGCACTGAGCATGGCCAAGTGATCGGCACGCCCTATTATGTGAGCCCTGAGCAGGCCACAGGCCAAGAGGTCACGCATCGAAGCGATTTTTACAGCTTGGGCGTGATGCTTTATGAAATGCTGACCGGCTCGCGCCCCTATCGCGGCGATTCACTCAATGAGCTGCTTGCGCGGCATCTGCATGCCGATATTCCGCGCTTGCCGCCTGAGCATGCTATTTTTCAAATGCTGCTCGACAGCCTGATGGCCAAGCATGCGATAGATCGGCCCGCAGATGCTTTGGGGCTGTGGCAGGGGCTGGATATCTTGGCGAAGAAAACAGGCAATTTGCCCAAAGCACGGCTGGATTGAGGTGCTCTGGGCACTAGAGCGCTGCGCCACCTTGCAACAAAACCACGAGCGCCCCTGCGCCGCCTTGTGCAGGGGTCGCTTGCACGAAGGCGAGCACTTGGTTTTTTTGAATCAACCAGCTTTGCACTTTAGGCTTCAATACTGACACCTTGCCCGGCGAGCCCAGCCCTTTGCCATGCACCACACGCACGCAACGGATGCCATTTTTGTAGCATTCACGGATAAACAAGCCCAGCGCATCGCGTGCTTCTTCGGTGCGAAGATTGTGCAAATCCAATTGTTTTTGCACACTCCACTCTCCTTTACGCAGCTTGCGCACCACATCCTCACCGATGCCAGGGCGGCGAAAGCTTAAACTTTCATCGGTATCGAGCAAACTGCTCGTGTCCCATTCGTCGCTCAATGCTTCACGCAAGACGGCTTGCTCATCCAACTGCTTTTGCGCAGGTATCGGCGGTGGTAAATCTGGCTGCAAATGTGCCTTCTTTTCAACCACCAAAGGCTTGACTCGCCCGACGGTGTTTGAAAACAACTCTTTTTCCGCACGCTGCCGTCTTACAGCCTCGATCCTTGCTGCTTCTTTGGCTGCAGCCTCAGCGGTTTGCCGCTCAATCTCAATTTTTATCTGCTTGAGATCTGACAGTTGCGTCAGCTTGGCGTTGGTTTTCTTCATAAGACGCCCTCAGCCAACATCGAAAAGACTTCGGATTGGCTCACGATCACATGATCCATCACGACGATATCAAGCAGCCCCAAGGCAGATTTGAGCCGCGAGGTCAGCGCCATGTCTTGATGGCTGGGATTGACTTCTCCACTGGGATGGTTGTGCGCCAGAATCACGCCTGCCGCATGGTGATGCAGCGCTCGGATGGCCACCTCGCGTGGATAAACACTGGTGGCTGACAATGTGCCTCGAAACATTTCCTCAAAAGCAATCAGCTTCTGAGTCGCATCGATAAAAATCACCATGAATGACTCATAAGATTTGCTGCCGATTTGCAGGCGTACGAAATCTTGCAGCGTGCTGGGCGTGTCCAGCACAGGTTTTTGCATCATTTGCTGCGCGAGTGCGCGGCGAGATAGCTCCAACACCGCCATGAGCTCTGCTCGCTTTGCGGGCCCCAAGCCTTTGATGCTTTGCAAAGCACTGCGGTCTGCATGCAGCAAGCCGCTGACACCACCAAAACGATCCATGATCTCCTGCGCAAGTGCGACCACATTTTTGCCTTCGATGCCCGTGCGCAGCAGCAAAGCCAGCAGCTCCGCGTCGCTCAAAGCAGCTGCACCGCGCGCGAGCAGCTTCTCGCGAGGGCGGGCATCGGGTGGCAAGTCTTTCAGGGGCATGGCTGCGGGTGGGCGTGCAAGTTTCTACAATAGGAGTTTACGCAGTATTTATCTCCAGTCTTGTTAGCCGCCCTATGCCGCAGATCGAACCCGCCTCCTTCCTCACCTTGCACTATCGCTTAAGCGGTCCGCAGGGAGACATCATCAACACATTTGCTGGCAAACCCGCCACGCTCTCCTTGGGCACGGGCGAGCTCTCACCAGCTGTCGAGCAACGCTTGCTCGGGCTAGAAGAAGGCACACACACCACGTTTGATTTGCCTGCAGGCGCGGCTTTTGGCGAACGCAATTCAGACATGATTCAGTGGGTGGCCAAAACACTGCTCGCGCAGCATGGTGATCCGCTGGAAGATTACAGCGTGGGGGATGTGGTGCAGTTTCCTGCACCCATTCGTGACCATTCAAGCCAGGGCACTTCAAACCCGTCTTTTGCTGGAGCCGTGCGTGAGGTGCAAGCTGATAAAGTGTTGTTTGACTTCAATCACCCGTTGGCTGGCCAGCCGGTGAGCTTTGAGGTGAAAGTGATTGGCGTGCTATGAAGGTTGAAGAAATTGTTTTGGCTGAGCCGCGCGGCTTTTGTGCAGGCGTGGATCGTGCGATTGAAATTGTGGAAAAAGCGCTGGCCAAATTTGGCCGCCCTATCTATGTGCGCCATGAAATCGTCCACAACACCTATGTGGTCAACGACCTCAAGGCCAAGGGCGCGATTTTTATTGAAGAATTGTCTGATGTGCCCCCCGGTGCGACGCTGGTGTTCAGCGCACATGGCGTGAGCAAGGCCGTGCAAGATGAAGCGGTGCAACGTGGTTTTCAGATCTTTGATGCCACTTGCCCGCTGGTCTCCAAAGTGCATGTAGAAGTGGCCAAGCTGGCCCGTGAGGGCTATGAATTCATCATGATCGGCCACAAAGGGCATCCCGAGGTAGAAGGCACGATGGGGCAACTCTCCGAAGGCATTCACTTGGTGGAAGACATCGCTGACATCCCTCGCGTGAATCCGAAGCAGACCGACAAGCTTGCCGTTGTAACGCAAACCACTCTGAGTGTGGACGACACCGCTGAGATTGCGATTGCGTTGAAGGCACGCTTTCCGCACATTCGCGAACCCAAGCACCAAGACATTTGCTATGCCACGCAAAACAGGCAAGATGCGATCAAAGTGCTGACAGGTCAAGTTGATCTGATCATCGTGGTGGGCAGCCCGACCAGCTCCAACAGCAACCGCTTGGCTGAGCTGTCTCGCAAACGCGGTGTGCCCGGCTACATGGTCGATGATGCCTCCGAGCTTCAAGACGCATGGTTCAGCGGCGTGCAGCGTGTCGGGCTCACGGCAGGGGCTTCAGCGCCAGAAATCCTTGTGCAGCATGTGATTGCGCGCATCAAAGCGATGGGTGCAACCAGTATTCGCAAGATGGCGGGTATTGAGGAAACGGTGAAATTCCCGCTGCCCAAGGGATTGAAAATCGAATGAGTTTAAGCTTAAATCGCTCTCAAATTGAGAGCACACTATGCGCATTCGATGCCGGGTATCGACACTTTTTGCGTGAAACGCCGTTGTTCAAGCTGCCGGGTGCAGCGTGTGGCGTGGATTGTGCTGAAATCTGGCTGAAATTGGAGCAGCTGCAAACCAGCGGCAGCTTCAAAGCACGCGGCATGCTCAATCGCCTGCTCTCCAACTCGATTCCTGCGAGCGGCGTGGTTGTGGCCTCGGGCGGCAATGCTGGCATTGCCACTGCAGCGGCGGCCCAGCTACTGGGTGTGCCTTGTGAGGTATTTGTGCCGACGATTTCATCCCCAGCCAAGCAGGCCAAGCTCAAAGCCTTGGGCGCTCAACTCACCGTGGTAGGCCAGGCTTATGCAGACGCTCTGGCCGCTTGCCTTGCTCGCCAAAAAGAAACCGGGGCTTTGCTCACCCACGCTTATGATCAAGTAGAAGTCTTGCTTGGCGCAGGCACGCTGGCCGCCGAGATCGACAGGCAAGCTGGCGGTGCGCCAGATTCCATGCTGGTGAGTGTAGGCGGCGGTGGCTTGATCGCTGGCATTGCAACATGGTATGCAAACACCTCAACGCGCGTTATTGCACTGGAGCCTACGCTGGCACCCACCTTGCATTCAGCGCGGGCTGCTGGCGAGCCTGTGGATGTGAGTGTGAGTGGTATGGCAGCCGATGCTTTGGGAGCCCAGCGCATCGGCGCTCTGGCTTGGCCGATCACACAGACTTCTGTGATGCAAAGCCTGCTGCTCAGTGACGATGCCATCATGTCAGCTCAACTCTGGCTTTGGCAGCATCTGCAAATTGCTGCAGAGCCTTCAGCAGCTCTGGGCTTAGCCGCCTTACAAACCGGCGCTTACACGCCAGCCAGAGATGAAAAAGTCTGCCTGGTGATCTGCGGCGCGAACTTTGATGTGGCCAATTTAAAGACTAAATAGCTATCAAAACGATAGCGCACTTTGCTGATTCTATGCCGGCAATATGCCGGAAATGCCTCAAAAAAAATCAAACCGATGGTTTCAGCGAGACGGCACCCACTTTTTGCACCGGAGCACCTTGCCCCTCCACCCAGCGGCGCACGCGCTCTGCATCACCTAAGCGGCTGAGCTTGCCCGCAGAATCTAAAAACACCATGATCAAGCGGCGGCCTGCCACCTTGGTTTGCATGATCAAACACTGTCCAGCTTCTGAGATAAAGCCGGTTTTTTGTAGGCCAATCTCCCATTCTGGATTGCGAATCAAGCGATTGGTGTTCACATAGTTAAGGGTTTTGTTGCCGACATCCACCTGATGCATGGGCGAGGTAGACAGATCGCGCAGCGTCTTGTCGTTGGACGCATAAGCCGTGAGCGTGGCCAAATCTTTTGCGCTGCTTTGATTGCGGCTGGACAGGCCCGTTGGTTCCACGTAACGCGTGTCTTGCATGCCGAGCAGCTTGGCTTTGGCATTCATGGCCTGCACAAAGCGCTCTAGCCCGCCGGCATAGCTGCGCCCTAGCGCATGGGCAGCGCGATTCTCGCTGCTCATGAGCGCCAGCAGCATCAGCTCGCCGCGTGTGAGCTGCGTGCCCACCTTCAAGCGCGAGCGGCTGCCTTTTTCTGTATCCACATCGGCTTCGGTGATGGAGATGATCTCGTTCATATCGAGCCGAGCCTCGCTCACGATCACGCCGGTCATGAGCTTGGTCAGCGATGCGATGGGCAACACGGCCGTCTCGTTCTTCTGGAACAGAATTTCATTGGTGTCTTGATCCAACACATAGGCCACGCTGGATTTGAGATCCAGCGCATCTTGCGTGGCATGCAAACCTGCGAGCTGGCCATAGGAGGGCTTGGGCGGCACGGCAGCGATCACAGGAACGCGACGCATCACCACCATACGCTTGCCGTTTTTCACCACCACCACACGCTGCATCTTGCTGGCCGCCTTGGCATGACCTGCTTTGCCTGCGCGGGCCGATTTAACGGATGATTTTTGTGCGGTTTTGGCTTGTTTTTTGATCGCGGCTTCAGCTTGCGGTGCCGGCAGCAGCACCAGCGCCAAAGCAGCCAGCGCTGTGCTCAGAGCCAAGCGAGGCTGAACAGTCAGGAAGCCTCGGATACCAGCGGTGAAATGTGTTGCCATGTGCAGATCGGTACGTGACCGTGTAGTAAATGCTACGGAAAGTATAGCGGACGATGAATTATTGTGCAATATCAAGCACTTGGATAACTTATTTAAATTTTATTTCAAATACACGGGGTTTCCCTATGTTTCAGCATCTGATTTGCTAACTCAACGTTGTAGTCGATTGATTCTGAATACTTTTTAGCCAGCGCTCCAGAGTATCAAGCAAACATGGGAAAATACTTGATTCAGCAACTGTGATCGCGCAGTTGCCCCACTTGCTCCCCAAACAATATGACTGCCTCCTCCCATCCCATGCTCAACGTGGCCGTGCGTGCCGCCCGCGCTGCTGGCGCCATCATCAACCGCGCTGCGCTCGATATTGAATCCGTGCGCATCAAGCAAAAGCAAGTCAACGATTTCGTCACCGAGGTGGATGCGGCAGCTGAAGCAGCCATCATCGAAATCATCTTGGAGGCCTACCCGAACCACGGCATCTTGGCTGAAGAATCGGGCACGAGCGAAGGCAATAAATTTTCTGATCACATTTGGATCATTGATCCGCTGGACGGCACCACCAATTTCATCCACGGCTTTCCTGTGTATTGCGTCAGCATCGCTTTGCAAATCAAGGGCAAGGTCGATCATGCCGTAGTGTTTGATCCGACGCGGAATGATTTGTTTTTCAGCTCACGCGGGCGCGGCGCTTATTTGAACGACCGCCGCTTGCGTGTGAGCAAACGCGAGACACTGGCGCAATCCCTGATTTCCACCGGCTTCCCTTTCCGCCCCGGCGACAACTTCCCCACCTACATGGCCATGATGAGCGACATCATGACCAAAACCGCTGGCCTGCGCCGCCCCGGCGCAGCTGCACTGGATCTCGCCTATGTTGCAGCAGGTTTTACCGATGGCTTCTTCGAGACCGGCCTCATGCCCTGGGACATGGCCGCAGGATCATTGCTCGTGACTGAGGCCGGCGGCTTGATCGGCAATTTCACGGGAGAGGCTAATTACCTCGAACAAAAAGAATGCCTTGCCGCTAACCCCAAGGTGTATGCACAAATGGTGAGCTTGCTCGGCAAATACAGCAAATTCGCCACGGCTGGTGAGAAAGCTGCTGTGCGCCAAGCGGGCACGCTCAAAGGCGCAGGCGGCACTGAGCCACCCGCTCCCAACGAAGAAGCGCCTCTGTAACACGCGGCTCACCGCATCAAGGCTGACAGCGTGAGCGCTGATCTCTCCCACCACACGCCGATGATGCAGCAGTATCTGCGTCTGAAGAAAGATTTTCCTGAGACCTTGCTGTTTTATCGCATGGGCGATTTTTATGAACTGTTTTTCTCCGATGCTGAAAAAGCTTCGCGTGTTTTAGACATCACACTCACGCAGCGCGGGCAATCAGGCGGGCAGCCTGTCGTCATGGCGGGCGTGCCGTTTCATTCGGTTGAGACTTATTTAGCGCGGCTCATCAAGCTGGGCGAATCGGTGGCGATTTGCGAGCAAGTGGGTGAGGTCACTGGCAAAGGGCCGGTGGAGCGCAAAGTGGTGCGTGTCGTCACACCCGGCACATTGACCGATACCGAGCTGCTGAGCGACAAATCAGAAGCCACGCTGCTTGCCGTGCATCAGGCACCTCGCCATCGGCTAGGTATCGCATGGCTGGCACTCACGCAGTCGGAGATCCAGCTCGCAGAATGCAGCCATGATGAGCTTGCAGGCTGGGTCTCGCGCATTGCGCCGAGCGAATTGCTGTATGCCAGCGACGTGACGCCGGCGTTCGAGCAGCAGATCAAGGCTCTGAAGTTTTCTCAATCGCTGTCTTTGACGCTGCGCCCCGCATTTCAGTTTGACAGCGGCCTCGGCCAGCAGAAGCTTTGCAGCCAGCTTCAAGTGGCCAGCCTCACTGCTTTTGGTGCGCAAGAGTTGCCGCATGCGCAAGCTGCAGCCTGCGCCTTGCTGGCCTATGCCGAACACACACAAGGAGCGCAGCTTGCTCACGTGAGCCGCTTGCGTGTGCAAAGCGACGCCGCGCTGATGGATATGCCGCAAACCACGCGGCGCAATTTGGAATTGACGCACACCTTGCGCGGCGAAGACAGCCCAACACTGTTTTCTTTGCTCGATACCTGCATGACCGGCATGGGCAGCCGCGCCCTGAAGAGCTGGCTGCTCAACGTGCAGCGAGACCGCTCAGCAGCCCAGCGGCGCATTCAAATGATCGGCATCTTGAGGGGTGAGCATGCGAATAAACTGCGCGAGCAGCTTAAAAATTCAAGCGATGTCGAGCGCATCGCAGCGCGCATTGCATTGCGGCAAGTCAAACCTCGTGAACTGGTCGCTTTGCAGCATACGCTATCAAAAGCAGAGCATCTTGCGCAGATTTTATGCCTGCTAGGCGCTGATTTCACCGAGATTTTCACAGCTTTGCAGGCCAACGAGCATTTGCACGACACAGCCCTGCACATCAACGCTGCGATGTTGCCAGAGCCTGCAGCCCTCGTGCGCGATGGCAATGTGATCAACCACGGTTTTGATGGCGAGCTCGATGCGCTGCGCAGCATTCAAACCAACTGTGATGCTTACTTGCTTGATTTAGAAGCCCGCGAACGCGAGCGCACGGGCATCAGCAACCTGCGCGTGCAACACAACAAAGTACACGGCTTCTACATTGAGGTCACGCAAGGCCAAGCCAGCAAAGTGCCTGAGGATTACCGCCGCCGCCAAACTTTGAAGAATGCGGAGCGCTTCATCACGCCCGAGCTCAAAACCTTCGAGGACAAAGCTTTGTCTGCGCAAGAGCGCTCGCTCGCACGGGAAAAATTCCTCTACGAGCAGGTGCTGGATGCCTTGCAACCGCACGTGAATGCGCTCACCGCTGCTGCCACGGCATTGGCCACGCTGGATGCCATCTGCGCCCTTGCCGAGCGCTCACTCACACTCAACTGGAATGCGCCGAGCTTCACGCAAGAGCCCTGCATCCAGATCACAGGTGGCCGCCATCCCGTGGTGGAAGCGCGGCTGGCTGAAACCGTGAACAAGCCTTTCATGGCCAACGACACAGATCTCTCAGCCAAGACGCGCATGCAAATCATCACCGGCCCTAATATGGGCGGCAAATCCACTTACATGCGCCAAATCGCAGTCATCGCCCTGCTCGCATCGATTGGCTCTTACGTGCCAGCTTCCAGCTGCCGCCTTGGGCCGATTGATGCGATCTACACCCGCATCGGCGCAGCGGACGATTTGGCCAATGCGCAATCCACCTTCATGCTCGAGATGACCGAGGCCGCGCAAATCTTGCATGCCGCCACCCCACAAAGCCTCGTGCTCATGGACGAAATAGGCCGAGGCACGAGCACTTTTGACGGCTTGAGCCTGGCCAGCGGCATCGCCGCCCATTTGCACAAATCCCAAGCCTTCACCCTTTTTGCCACACATTATTTTGAGCTCACGCAGTTCCCCGCTGATCACCATGGCGCAGTGAACGTGCATGTGAGCGCCGTGGAAACTGGCCGCGACATCGCCTTCTTGCACAGCATCGAAGCCGGCCCAGCGAGCAAGAGCTATGGCATTCAAGTGGCCAAATTAGCGGGCGTGCCTGCGCAAGTTGTCAACCACGCGCGCGCTGCACTCGATCGCTTGGAAGCCAGCCAAAAAGCCGCGCAGGCTCAGGTCGATTTGTTTGCCGCACCAGCGACAGAGACTATGAATTCAGGAGCAATCAGCGCAGTAGAATCGGCATTAGAAGCCATTAACCCAGATCATCTGAGCCCCAGAGAAGCGCTCGATGCTTTGTACCAATTGAAAAAAATACAGACTTCATCATGACTTACTGCGTCGCCATCAAACTCAACGCCGGATTGGTGTTCCTCTCTGATTCGCGCACCAATGCGGGCTTAGATCAAATCAGCATTTTCCGCAAAATGATCGTCTATGAGAAGCCGGGTGATCGCTTCATGGTGCTCTTGTCTGCTGGCAATTTGAGCATCAGCCAAAGTGTGAGAGAGATGCTGCAAGTCGAGCAATTGAAGAACGAGGAAGGCGAGCCCATCACCATTTGGAATGCCAAGAGCATGTTTGAGGCCACGCGTGTGCTCGGCTCGGCCATTCGGCATGTCTATGCACGCGATGGCGAGGCGTTGAAGCAATCTGGTGTTGAATTCAACGTCTCACTGATTTTTGGTGGGCAAATCGCTGGCGAAGGCATGCGCTTGTTTCAGGTGTATTCCGCTGGTAATTTCATCGAAGCCACCAAAGAAACGCCGTATTTTCAGGTGGGTGAGTCCAAATACGGCAAGCCCGTGCTGGATCGCGTGATTCACCCGGATACGCCTCTGGACGAAGCGGCCAAATGCGCCCTCGTCTCCATGGATTCCACACTGAAATCCAATCTCTCCGTGGGCCTGCCTTTGGATCTGGTTGTGTATGAAGAAGGCAAGATGCAAAGTGATCGCATTGTTTGCATCGAAGAGAGCAACCCTTACTTTCAAATGCTGCGCCGCACTTGGGGTGGTAAGTTGCGCGAAGTATTTGACAGCTTGGATGATCCACAATGGAATGGCGGCCAAACGAACACACCGCTGATGGCGCCCACCACGCGCAGCATTCCACTCAAAAAAATAGCCACGCCTGAAGAAAAACTCATTTGAGCTGTTGATGAGTTTGTTGATTTTTTCTCACGGCAACAGCTTCCCCGCAAGCACTTATGGCGTGATGCTGGCTTCGCTTCAAAAACGTGGTTTCACCGTCAAGGCAATAGAAAAATTTGGCCACGACGAACGCTATCCTGTCACAAACAATTGGCCGCATGTGGTGCAAGAGCTTGCTGATTTTGCGCGATCTTGGGTTGAAAAATCAGGCGAGAAGGCATGGCTCGTTGGCCATTCGCTCGGCGGCATTCTCAGCACCATGTGCGCAGCGCGACATCCCGATTTGACTCAGGGTGTTGTGCTGCTCGATTCACCCGTGATAGGCGGCTGGAAAGCCACCGCGCTGGGCGCTGCCAAAGCCAGCGGCTTGGTGGGCAATATTTCTCCGGGCAAAGTCAGCCAACGCCGCACACAGAGCTGGCCAAGCGAGCAAGCGGCCTACAACAGTTTCAAATCCAAACGCGCCTTTGCTCTGTGGGAAGACGCTGTGTTGCGCGACTACATTACCCATGGCACCTACACAGGAGAAGACGGCAAGCGGCACCTGTGCTTTGACCGCCGCGTTGAAACCCAGATCTACAACACCCTGCCCGATAATCTGCCCAGCCTCTTGCGTCGCAAACCTTTGCTTGTGCCCGCAGCCTTCATCGGTGGCCTGCAATCCGAAGAGCTCAAACGCACGGGCACCGAACTCACGGCGCAGTTCACAAAACGCCGGATGACCTGGATCGATGGGAC
>JANNED010000008.1:0-2382 GCA_031388245.1 Variovorax sp. | reverse complement strand
GGTGCCCTCACTCACTTGCAAACTTCCCGGATATTGCTTTGCAAAACGCGATGCAATGGCAGGCACGCGCTCAATCATCACTTGCGGAATCACACCGATTTTTAACATCAATGGCTCGGTATTCAGCGCCTGAACACTGCTTTCAAAAAGTTCAAACTCGCGCAGCAGCACCGCGCTGCGCTGTGCCAATTTCAAGCCCGCTTCGGTGGCCTTGGCACCCCGTCTGTCGCGCGTGAACAAAACCGCGCCTACGCTGGATTCCAGCTCTTGCAGCATTTGTGAAGCTGCTGCTGCAGTGATATGCAATTGTTCAGCGGCGGCGCTCAAAGTGAGCCCATCACTCAGCCAAACGAGCAAGCGAAGCTGGCGAATGCGAAGTTGGCTGAGACGTTGTGAGCTTGGAATCATGATGCATTCTATCTTTAAGAAAAAATTGAAGATAGATCAAAAAAATCAAATTTACTTGAAAGAAAGTTGGCTCTATAGTTTCGTTATGAATGCTTTGTGTTTAACGGGTCTGCGCGTGATTGATCTCACGCAAGTGATTGCTGGGCCTTATTGCGCCATGCAGCTGGCGCAGCTGGGCGCACACGTGACCAAGGTAGAAACACCCAGCGGCGATCCCATGCGCTGGCGCGGAGGTAACGATGCCAAGGCCGCTGGCTTGGGCTGCTCCACACATTACGCAGCGCATGCGCGTGAGCGTGAGGTGGCGTATTTGGATTGGAATACGGCAAGCGGGCAAGTGCAGCTCAAGGCATTGCTTGCGGCGGCAGATGTCTTCGTTTGCAATCTGCGCGCGCACATGTTGCCTCGTATGGGTTTGGCCGTGGAGAGCTTGCGCGAACTCTTTCCACGGCTGGTGATTTGCACCTTATCGGGCTATTCTTCCCAAAGCGATGCATGCGCTGATTGGCCAGCTTATGACAACACGATTCAAGCAGCTAGCGGCTTGATGCCACTCAACGGCGCGGGCGAATCAGGCGCGCGAGTGGGCGCGCCCATCATGGATTACGCCTGTGGCATGGCGGCGCTTTCAGCCATTCTCGCGGCGTTGATCGAGCGCACGCAAAGCGGCCTAGGCCAGCATGTTGAGGTGAGTATGCTCAGCGTGGCGCATCAGCTCATGACGGCACAGCGCTTTGATTTTGTAGCGACTGGCAAAGAGCCCGCCTACAAAGGTAACAGCGCCAACAGTGGCGAACCGCTTTCTCGCGTGTTTGCAACTGCACAAGGATCGCTCGCCTTGGCCGTGAATGAATCGCACCAATTTGCCAAACTCTGCGCAACGCTCAATGCACCTGAGTGGCTGCACGATGCGCGTTTTTCAAACGCTAGAAAACGCCGCGAACATGCACGCGAATTGCAAGCCTTGGTGGAGCAGCGTTTGCAAGCTGATACAGCGTTGGCTTGGGAGACCAAGCTTTGCGACGCTGGCGTGGCTGCGTCTGCCGTGCGCACACTGGCGCAATCGCTCGCGCATGCGGGCGCGCAGCGCGATCCCGATTTATTTGGCATGGAGCGCGGGCGAATTTCGCCTGCTGCTTTAAAAGATGCAGTGCTTTTTCCCTCTTCTCAACTTGCGACCCTTTAAATGCCTAGGAGACAAATCATGATCACACGTCGTACCGCCCTTCAAACCAGTGCCGCATTCGGAGCTAGCCTTGCTCTGCCAAGCTTCGCGCAAAGCTCGGTTTGGCCGAAAGAGAACGTCAAGCTGATTGTGCCGTTTGCGGCAGGCGGCGGCACAGATCGCTTGGCTCGCTTGATGGGGCAGCGCTTGGGTGAGAAAACTGGAAAATCTTTCATCGTGGAAAACCGCCCCGGTGCAGGCGGCAACATTGGTGCTGCGCAAGTGGCCAAGGCCAACGATCCGCATCAATTGCTTTTCACCACAGCATCGATTGTGGTGAGCCCATTCATCTTTTCCAAGCCTGGCTACAACCTCACCAAAGATCTCGCGCCCGTGATTCAAGTGTCTTCCTCGCCCTTGGTTTTGGTGGTCAAAGCGAACTCTGCGATCAAAGCTGTGGAAGATTTGCCCAAGGCAGCAGCGGCCAAAGCTGGCGGGCTCAATTACGCCTCGCCAGGTGTTGGCACCACCAGCCATTTGGGCGGCTTTCTCATGACCAAGCAGCTCAAAATGTCTGCCAGCCATGTGGCTTACCGCGGCGCTGGGCCAGCGATCACGGCATTGATCTCGGGTGAAGTAGATTTCGCTTTGATGGCGGCCGTGGCCGTGTTGCCCTTCATCAAGAATCAGCAGTTGCGCGCGATAGCTGTTGCAGGCAAGCGCCCCTTGCCTGATTTGGCGACTGCGCCTCTCATTGGCGGCGCGCCTTACAACTTGGAGCTTGATAATTGGCAGGGCGTGTTGATTGG
>JANNED010000337.1:0-2618 GCA_031388245.1 Variovorax sp. | reverse complement strand
CAGAAAAATCAGTTTCTTTTTTGTGTCTTCCGTGTAATTTCCGTGCCTTCCGTGTTCAAGAGAAGTTGAGTCATGCTGCCTTTGCAGAACGCGCGATGCGAGCAGCAATCTCCGCCACCAACAGTCGCGCTAATTGCAGCTTAGGCGCTCGTTCAATCGACTTCACGCCTTGCTCATCCACCAGCAGAAAAGCATTGTCATCTTGCCCGAAGGTGCTCGGCCCAAGGTTGCCGACCAGCAGCGGCACGCCTTTGCGGATACGCTTGGCGCGTGCATTCGCTTCTAAGTCTTCGCTCTCTGCAGCGAAGCCTACGCAATACAACTCACCCTTTTTCGCACGGTCATTTTTTGCAATCGTTGCCAAAATATCTGGGTTCTCGATGAATGCCAGTTGTGGTGTTTTGCCAGAGCCATCTTTCTTGATTTTCTGATCCGCCTCATTTGCAGGCCGCCAATCGGCCACCGCAGCGCACGCTATAAAAATGTGAGCGCTCTGCGTAGATTCTGTGCTGGCGATCAGCATATTTTGTGCAGACTTCACATCAATACGCGTTACGCCACGCGGCGTAGGCAGATGCACCGGGCCCGCAATCAGCGTGACCTCCGCACCCGCCTCGCGCGCGGCGCGCGCAATCGCAAAACCCATCTTGCCGCTAGATAAATTCGTGATCCCCCGCACAGGATCAATCGCTTCATACGTGGGCCCCGCGGTCACCACCACATGCTTGCCTGCGAGCAATTTCGGCTGAAAAAACGCAATCACCTCTTCCAGCAACTCCGCCGCTTCGAGCATGCGCCCATCGCCCGTCTCACCACAAGCCTGAAAGCCCGAGCCTACGCCGAGCAGATGTGCGCCGTCTGTTGCTAATTGCTGCAAATTGCGCTGCGTGGCCGGATGGCTCCACATCTCGCGGTTCATCGCAGGAGCGATCAGCAGCGGCACAGGCTTAGCGCCGCCCTGAACAGAATCTTCCCTAGGCCGTGCCAAGCTCATGAGCGAAAGCAAATCATCGGAGCGCCCATGCAAAAGCTTGGCCATGAAATCCGCACTTGCTGGCGCGATCAAAATGCAATCGGCCTCGCGCGAAAGATTGATATGCGGCATATTATTTTCTTCGCGAGCATCCCACTGGCTGGTATACACCGCGCGCGTCGAGAGCGCCTGCATCGTCACCGGCGTAATGAACTGCTCGGCAGCCGCCGTCATCACCACCTGCACCGTCGCCCCCTCTTTGATCAGCGCCCGGCAAAGCTCCGCCGCTTTGTAGCAAGCGATGCCGCCCGTGAGGCCGAGGACGATGTGTTTACCGTGCAAATCTGGCATCGTCGCTCCTTTTAGGCAATCTCTGCCACTCGCCATACCGTCTTGCCGCCGCTGCTCTTGTCAATTTGCTTGAGCACATCTTCATGCGCGGCGAGCTCGGCTTCGCTTGGCTGCAACACGATCAAGTCAAGTTTGGAAAAATCGACCCGCATCGCGCTTGCGCTGCCGCTGCTGGCTGAGGCGTGACTGTCAATGAGCAGGGCATCTTGGCCGCGCGTGAGGTTGATATACACCTCGGAGAGAAGCTGCGCATCCAGCAGTGCGCCGTGCAACGTACGGTTGGAATTATCGACGCCCATGCGCTCGCAGAGCGCGTCTAGCCCGTTGCGTTTGCCGGGATAGAGCTCTTTGGCCATGGCCAAGGAATCGGTGATTTTGTCGACGTGGGTGCTGAATTTGGGAAAACCTGCGCGTTGCAACTCGGCATCTAAAAAGCCCACGTCAAACGGCGCGTTGTGAATGATGATCTCTGCGCCCTTAACGAAGGCAAGGAAATCTTGCGCAATCGCTTCAAACTTCGGCTTATCCGCAAGGAATTCGCTGGTCAGGCCGTGAACTCGCAAGGCATCTTCATGGCTATCGCGCTCAGGGTTGATGTAGCAATGAAAATCATTAGCCGTGAGCTTGCGACTGATCATCTCCACGCAAGCTAAATTGAGAATACGATCTCCCCCGGCGGGAGACAGGCCGGTGGTTTCGGTATCGAGAAAGATTTGGCGCATGCCGCTATCTTAGCGCTCAGTGATTCTCTTTCGCATGATTGATCGTGTACCGCGGGATTTCAACGACCAAATCTTTTTGCGCGACGAAGGCTTGGCACGACAGGCGGGAATTGGGCTCCAAGCCCCAAGCGCGATCGAGCAGGTCTTCTTCGTTTTCATCCAGCTCGTTGAGCGATGCAAAGCCTTCGCGCACGATGATGTGGCAGGTGGTGCAGGCACAGCTCATGTCGCAGGCGTGCTCGATGTTGATACCATTATCGAGCAGCACCTCGCAGATGCTGTCGCCCGCGTTGGCTTTGAGCTCCGCGCCTTGCGGGCAGATTTCAACGTGAGGAAGGATTTTAATGATGGGCATATTAGTCTTTTGCTGATGTGTCTGGCTGGCTGCGTCTTATTGATCACGGAAATCACGGAGATTGCACGGAAGACACTAAAAAGACAGAAGAAGTAAAAATAATTTCAATCGGACTGCTTCCGTGCTTTCCGTGTAACTTCCGTGCCTTCCGTGTTCTACTTTCATGTCAAATCACTCACGGTTTTCCCGGTCAGTGCTTTGGCAATACCAGCATTCA
>JANNED010000320.1:0-3674 GCA_031388245.1 Variovorax sp. | reverse complement strand
AAATGCACGCCATCCAAATCACGGCCGGGAACGGGCAGATCGCGCGACTGCTCTGCGCCGCCTGTGAGCAGCACGGCATCGAAGTCTTTTTTGAGCTGCTCGGGCGAAATGGTTTCTTTCGCCCAGTTCGTGACTTTGCTGTCTTTTGGCAGGCTCGCCACCATTACACCAGTTTTGAAGGTCACGCCCTCAGCCTGCATCTGCTCCACGCGGCGGTCAATATGCGTTTTCTCCATCTTGAAATCAGGAATGCCGTAGCGCAGCAAGCCGCCCACGCGATCATTTTTTTCAAACAAAGTCACATCGTGCCCTGCGCGCGCCAGCTGCTGCGCGGCGGCCATGCCTGCAGGGCCAGAGCCAACGATGGCGATTTTCTTGCCGGTTTTGTGCTTTGCGATGACTGGTTTGACCCAGCCTTCAGCCCAAGCGCGGTCGATGATGGCGTGCTCAATCGATTTGATGCCTACCGCGTCGTCGTTGATGTTCAGCGTGCAAGCTGCCTCGCAAGGCGCTGGGCAAATGCGGCCAGTGAACTCAGGAAAGTTGTTTGTCGAATGCAACACGGTCATCGCATTCTTCCAATCACCTTGCGACACCAAATCATTGAAATCAGGAATGATGTTGTTGACTGGGCAGCCGTTATTGCAAAACGGCGTGCCGCAATCCATGCAACGCGCGCTTTGCTTCTTGGCGTCGCTCTCACTCAAGCCGATGACGAATTCTTTGTAATTTTTGACGCGCTCAGGCACTGGCTTGTAGCCCTCTTCAATGCGCTCAAACTCCATGAAACCAGTTGCTTTTCCCATAATGCTCTTTCGGGGTGGCTAGATTAGATTACTATAAATTTAATAGCACTCTGCGAAGGTTTTACGCCGGCTAAGTGCTTAAAAGGCTTATAAATATTGCTTTAAACGGCTGCCTTGGCCTTCTTAGCAGCCAGCTCGCCCATCGCACGCTTGTATTCAGTCGGTAAGACCTTCACAAACTTGCCGCGCTGCTCGGTCCAGTTGTCCAAGATCTCGCGGGCGCGCAGGCTGCCAGTCCACTTGTGGTGATCTTCTACGAGCTTTTTGAGCAGTGCATCGTCAGTCTGGCCGAAGTGCAGTGGGTCGGTTTGCTCAGCTGCAGCAGTAACTTTGCCCAGGCCCACCATGGCTGTGTTGCAGCGCTTGGCAAATTGCCCATCCACGTCATACACATAGGCCACGCCGCCGCTCATGCCTGCGGCAAAATTCCGGCCGGTTTTGCCGAGCACGACGACTGTGCCGCCGGTCATGTATTCGCAGCCATGATCGCCTGTGCCTTCGACCACTGCGGTGGCTCCTGAGAGGCGCACCGCAAAGCGTTCGCCCGCCACGCCTCTTAAATAAGCTTCTCCCTCGGTTGCGCCGTAAAGCACAGTGTTGCCGACGATGATGTTCTCTGTCGCGTTGCCACGGAAATCAATGCTCGGGCGCACGACGATGCGGCCACCGCTCATGCCTTTACCGGTGTAGTCGTTAGCCTCGCCAATCAAATACAAGGTGATGCCACGCGCCAGGAATGCGCCAAAGCTTTGGCCGCCTGTGCCTTCCAGTTGAATGCGAATCGAATCATCGGGCAAGCCTTTGGAGCCGTAGCGCTTGGCCACTTCGCCGGATAGCATGGCGCCTACCGAGCGGTTCACATTGCGCGCCTGCTCGATGAAATGCACCTTCTCGCCTTTTTCCAGAGCCGCTTTGGATTTTTCAATCAGCTTCAGATCGAGGGCTTTATCGAGCGCGTGGTCTTGCGTGCTCACGTGCTTGCGCGGCACATCTGCGGGCACTTCAGGCTGATAGAAGATGCGGCTGAAATCTAAGCCCTGCGCTTTCCAATGCTCAATGCCTTTGCGAGTATCGAGCAGCTCGGAGTGGCCAATCAGATCGTCAAACTTTTTGATACCGAGTTGTGCCATGATGCCGCGCACTTCTTCGGCCACGAAGAAGAAATAGTTCACCACATGCTCAGGCTTGCCTTGGAATTTGGCGCGGAGTACTGGGTCTTGCGTAGCCACGCCCACGGGGCAGGTGTTCAAGTGGCATTTGCGCATCATGATGCAGCCTTCAACCACCAGCGGCGCAGTGGCAAAGCCCATTTCGTCTGCGCCCAAAAGCGCCGCGATAACGACATCGCGCCCCGTTTTCATTTGGCCATCGGCTTGCACGCGAATGCGGCCGCGCAAGCGGTTGAGCACCAGCGTTTGCTGCGTTTCAGCCAAGCCCATTTCCCAAGGCGTGCCAGCATGCTTGACGGATGACAGAGGCGATGCGCCCGTGCCGCCATCGTGCCCAGCAATCACCACATGATCGGCCTTGCACTTGGCAACGCCTGCGGCAATCGTGCCCACGCCGACTTCACTGACCAGCTTCACAGAAATATCCGCCGCGCTGTTCGCATTCTTCAAATCGTGAATCAGCTGCGCCAAATCTTCAATCGAATAAATATCATGGTGCGGAGGAGGGCTGATGAGGCCCACGCCAGGCACGCTGTAACGCAGCGCGCCAATGTAGTTGCTCACCTTGCCGCCGGGCAATTGGCCGCCTTCGCCGGGCTTAGCACCTTGCGCCATCTTGATTTGAATTTGATCAGCAGAGACCAAATATTCCGCCGTCACGCCGAAGCGGCCGGAAGCCACTTGCTTGATCTTGCTGCGCAGGCTGTCGCCCGCTTGCAAAGGAATATCGGCCACGATGCGGCCTTCGCCCAGGCTCGTGCCCACGCTGTCGCCCGCTTTGATCACGGGGATAAAGCGCTTGCCTTTGAAGTCTGACGAACCGCTTGCAGCGTTTTGTGCCTTCGCGGCATCCATCTCCGCGCGATAGCGCAGCGGATCTTCGCCGCCTTCGCCTGTGTTGCTTTTCCCCCCGATGCGGTTCATCGCAATCGCAAGCGTCGTGTGCGCCTCAGTCGAGATCGAGCCGAGTGACATTGCGCCAGTGGCAAAGCGCTTCACGATTTCTTTGGCAGGCTCGACCTCATCAATGCTGATCGCCTTGCTCGCGTCAATCTTGAATTCAAACAAGCCGCGCAGCGTGAGATGCCGCTTGGTTTGATCGTTGATGATCTGAGCGTATTCCTTGTACGTGGCAGCGTTGTTGGCACGGGTGGCGTGTTGCAGCTTGGCAATCGCGTCGGGTGTCCACATATGGTCTTCACCGCGCACGCGCCATGCGTATTCGCCGCCAACTTCCAGCATGCCTTCTAGGATTGGATCGCTGCCGAAAGCTGCTGCATGCACGCGAATGGATTCTTCTGCAATCTCAAACACGCCGATACCGCCCACTTGGCTTGCCGTGCCGTAGAAGTATTTTTCGATGAACGCTTTATCCAAGCCCACGGCTTCAAAAATCTGCGAGCCGCAATAGCTCATGTAAGTGGAGATGCCCATTTTGGACATGACTTTATTCAGGCCCTTGCCCACGGCTTTCACAAAGTTGTACACCGCTTTGTCGGCATCCATGTCTTTGGTGTGCTTGGTGAGTTCGATCACCGTTTCCATCGCCAGATACGGATGAATCGCTTCTGCGCCATAGCCTGCGAGCAGGGCGAAATGGTGCGTCTCGCGGGCGCTACCAGTTTCGACGACGAGGCCCGCGTTGCAGCGCTGGCCTGCACGCACGAGGTGTTGGTGAATACTCGACGTAGCGAGCAGC
>JANNED010000011.1:0-12688 GCA_031388245.1 Variovorax sp. | reverse complement strand
AGTTCCATCATGCCGGGCAAAATCAATCCCACCCAAGTAGAAGCGTTGTGCATGGTCTGCGCACAGGTGATGGGGCACGATGTGGCTGTGAGCTTTGCGGCAAGCCAAGGCCAGCTTGAGCTTAATGTGTATAAGCCACTGATTGCACTCAATGTACTGGACAGTATTGGTCTCTTAACCGACGCGATGCTGAGCTTCAATCAACACTGCATCGCGGGCATCGTGGTAAATGCAGCGCAAATTCAAGCGCATGTCGAGCGTTCGCTAATGTTGGTAACGGCTTTGGTGCCGCACATCGGCTACGACGCAGCAGCCCGCATTGCGATTGAGGCAAACGACAGTGGCGTAACACTTCGCGAAGCAGCGCTCGCATCAGGCAGCGTCAGTGCTGTTCAGTTTGACGAGTGGCTCAATCCAAGAAACATGCTGGGATAGCCCACTCATACAAATTGATAGCAAACTATGCAATGAATATGCCGGCGATATGCCATTTATTGATTCAAATGCACTGTAGCGCTTTTCATCACGGTCATGTTCGCTAACGCACAGACTTTTTGAGACGCATCAAGCAAAGTTCTTTTCAAACAACCCGTTGCACGCCCCCTTGAACCGAAAGCATCATGAACCCACTCAACTCTCAAGAAAAATCCAGCTTAGCGCTCACCTCTGGTGAATCAGAGCCCATCTCTGAGCCATCGCCTTACCCTTTACCTCAACCCACGCCGAGGCCAACACCTGAGCCCATGTCCGATCCCAAACCCGATCCCATCGTTGCACAGGCTAAGCGAGACATTGATGCAGGTCAGGTTGACACCGATATGCGGGCCACGCCAGGCCTAGACGCTGAGCTTCGTGCGAAGCTCGTACCTGGCCCGGCTGGTAAAAATCGGACATCGGGCGGATGAATGCTGCGCCCGGTTAATTTCAATACGCACCGGGCAAATTCCCGCCGCCATGGTGCGCCAAGAGTTTGCTGTTCGATTTCGCGCTGCCTATGCCGATCCAGCGTTTCGCGCTGAAGACGCAGCCATTGCGAAGCTCGAAAAGATTGCATGGGAAGGCTACGCCAACAACCGAAAAGCACCAACCACGCAGCCAGCGAGCACAGGATTTGCTGATTCAAGCTATGCACTTTCTAAGGAATGGCTGGACACCAAGCAACGCATTGATGCGGCAGAGCAGCAACAGAAAAACGCCACATCACCATCAAGGATGTATGAGCGCAGGGCAACTTCTGCAACACGATCGACGGCTCAAAAAGCAAAGACCAAAATGAAAACGCAAGCAGGCGCGTGATGAGCTCGAGTAGCACCTAGGTTGATCACCGTTTTGCTCCTCAAAGTCTCTTGCATGCATTTGCAAGCAAAGCACCTGCTATTTAAATCGCCTTGAAGCTCATTTACGGATAGGTTGCACGGGATACATCGCAAACGCCGCCGCAACTGCTGTATTGATGGAGGTTTGCAAATCAGCGCGTTCTTTGCGGGTCACATCATCGTCTATGACACAGCCTTCCCATACCAATTGCTTGCGCGCAGCATCGATGATGTCGATGTTTAACGTGCCTTCTTTGTAGCTTGAGACCACGGTTTGATCCACATACAAAGGCCAAGGTGAGTAGAGTCCACTGCGATAGCCGTAGTAGCTGCCACCGTAGAAACCACCGCCAAATGTAGGTTGTACCAAAATCGGCATCGTTGAGATGTGCGTTTTGTCCGTGATGAACGCATTAAAGTTGATGAGCAACTGTGGCGAGGCAGCTGAAAAGCGCATTCCGCGTGCTTCAAGTTGCGCTTGGACGGCAGATTTGATTTGCTGCGAAACAAGTGTTTGGTAGCCGCTGCGATCTGTGCCCAAAGGACTGACAAAGCCAAAAGTCTGGTAATCCGCAAAATTGACATACGGGTCTGAGGCGACGCGTACTTCTGGCGCATTGACGCAGCCGCCTATTGCAAGCAACGCAGCAATTGCAATCATGGCCAGCATTTCCTTGAGGGAATTTGTTCTCATGACGATCCATGCGCCTCGTGGTTGACAACTTGCATTAGAAATCCCGTACAGCTTCAACGCGCTAAATAACCACCATCGACCGGGTAGTAAGCGCCAGTGACGAAAGAAGCTTTATCAGATGCCAGCCAAGCCACCAATTCCGCCACCTCTTCCACCTTGCCCAGTCGCCCAATAGGATGTGCAGCGATGAGTGCGCTCAGTACAGTTTCATCTTTTTCCAATGCACTGGTCATCGCTGTTCTGATGAAGCCAGGGCCCACTGCATTGATTCGGATATTGCTTGCGCCATACTCAATGGCGGCAGCCTGTGTTAAGCCCACCACGCCATGCTTGGCGGCAGTATAGGCTGGCGATCTGGCCAAGGCCACTGCACCCAAAATTGAGGCCATATTGATGATGACACCGCCTCCATTTTTCAACATCGCTTTGAGCTGTTGTTGCATGCCGTAAAACACGCCCGACAAATTGACGCTGATCACTTGATCCCAAGCCTCAATTGGGTAGTCTGCAGTGGCGGCAGTCACACCACCGATACCCGCGTTGTTGCACGCCAAATCTAAACGCCCGTATTGCTTGATGGCAGCATCCACCAGTGCTTTACTGTCTTGCGGTTTGCCTGCGTCAGCAACAATAAATATCGCTTCGCCGCCCTGCTTACGCACCAGAGCGGCTGTCTCCTCACCCATCACAACATTGAGATCGGAGAGCACCAACTTTGCGCCTTCTCGCGCACACACGAGAGCGATTGCGCGCCCGATGCCCGCAGATGCGCCAGTGACGATCATGACTTTTTCTTTCAACATCACAAACTTTCTACAAACGCTTCTTTTGTTGCGTTTATTTCTTCACACTCAGTTCATTGCGAACAGTCTTCACGCCTTCTTGCTTAGCAGCAAGCCTTTCAGCCAAGCTGATTTGTGATTTGCTGGCTACAAAGCCGCTGAGCATGACATCACCTTTTCGCGTCTCCACGCTGATATCGAGGCTTTTGGCGGTGCTGTCGGCCAAGAGTGCAGCCTTGACACGGCTCGTGATCACGGTGTCATCAACATTGCTGCCCATCGTGGTATTGCCTGTTTTGAGCATCATGCGGTTTTGCACCTCTTTCACGCCCGAAACAGCCTGCGCAACAGCTACAGCGCGATCAATTTGCGCATTGTCATTAATGAAACCACTGATTTGAACCACGCCTTTGTTGGTTTCGATTTTGAAATCAATGCTTTTGACACTCTCTTCTGCCAACAGTGCGGCCTTCACGCTGGTGGTGATCACGCTGTCGTCGATTTCGTTGCCAATGGTGGAATTCGCGACAGGAGGCATTGACGCTGTAGCGCTTTCACTTGGCTTGGGGCTGCAGCCCATGCTCAATGCCAAAAGCGTGATGGAGACGCTACCTGCAATTACATGGCGGCCACTGGCTGTGTAGGGTGGCAGAAAATGAGAAAGACTGTATGATTTTTTCATGCTGATGTCCGATCGTTGAAGTTGTTGTCAGAATGCTTGTTGGTTCAAGCATTCTGTAGCGTGGATTATTTTTTAGGCTTGCTGACTTCGTGACCAATCACGCCGCCCACGGCGGCGCCGCCAAGCGTCCCGAGTGTTCCACCGCCCAAAACAGCGCCTCCGATGGCACCTACACCTGCTCCTACGGCAGTTCCTTTTTCTTGCGCTGTCATGCCTGCGCATGCACTCAGTGCCAACAAAATTGCAGCGAGGCTGCCAACACGCAATGCGCGATTCAATGTTTTCATCATTTCACCTGTTTTCTTTCAAAGGGCGATGTGTGAAGCACACACCTTATCAACGCGACCGGAATGGCAGCATTGAAATTACTCAGCAGTTAACCAATCTTTGAGCTCATCCGCATGCTCTTGCTCGCTGCTCAAAATGTCTTCAATCAACCGTTTGGTGGTTGGATCTTTTTCGCCAATCAACGCAATCATTTGCGTGTAGGCTTCGATGGCCACACGCTCTGCAATCAAATTGGCTTTGATCATGGTTTTGAGATCGAGCGCATCGTTGTAATCCGCATGGCTTCGCTTGGTCAGCGAATCGGGGGAAAAATCTGGCTCGCCGCCAAGCTGCACAATGCGCTGCGCAATCCGATCAGCATGCCCTGATTCTTCGTTGGCATGTACCAAAAATTCATCAGCAATTTTGGGGGACGACAAACCCGCTGCCGTGAAGTAATGCCGCTTGTATCGCAAAATACAAACCAGCTCAGTAGCCAAACTGTCGTTAAGCAGCCGAATGATGTCTTCGCGCCAAGGACCGTAACTGGGCGTGATCGCACCTTGATCTAAGCTGTGCTTCGCAGCATTAAGTGCCACTGCATCCAGCATCATCGGCTGATGCGCTGGATGGGGCAATTGAGCCACAGATTTTATTGATCTCATATTTTGTTCGTTTCAAGCATTGAAGTCGTTAAAGGATGCGGCGCTCAATCGTGACCTGCTCAACTTCTACACGGCGATTGGGTTCTAAACATTCCATCAACTTGGTCATGTTTTTTTCGCTACAGCTAACCACTGGGTTGCTCTCGCCCTTGCCAGTCGCCGTCATGCGGCTGGCAGCAACGCCACGGTTGACCATGTAGCCCTTCACAGCATCGGCTCGCTTTTGCGAAAGCACTTGGTTGTAAACATCCGAGCCCAAGCGATCGGTGTAGCCTGTGATGACGATATTCGTTGCATCAGGGTATTTCACCAAGGCATCTGCCACCTCATCGAGCTTTGGCATGGGCGTGCGCAGCTCTGCACTGTCAAAACCAAACAACTTGCTTGCAGACAGGTTGATGCGTTCAAACCGAGCAGGCGGCGGTGCAGGCGCGGGCATGGGCGGCGCAACAGCGATCACGGGAGGCGGCTGCGGTGCTGGCATGGGCGGCGCAACCACGATTGGCGCAGGCGGCTCAACATAGGCCGGGGCTTGCACAACGCGCGGCGCACTCTGAGGTGCTTTGTCAAAGGTGTACATCAATCCCAAGCTCACGATATCTGTGTCTGAGCGCTTTGAGCCAAAGCTGTTACCGCGTAAAAATGCATGGTTGCGCCTCACATCAAGCTGCATGCCCCATTGATCGCTGAATGAAAATTGCATGCCTGCACCCACACCGATGTAAGGCGAGGTGCTGCTTGCTTGTGAGGTAGGTGTGATGAAGCGATCTCTTTGCGCACCTGCACCTACGAGCAGCAAGGGGCGAAAACGTGAGCGTGAAAACAAATACACACCATCGAGACCGAGTGTCATTTGCTCGTAGCGATTAGCGGCATCGTCAACCCGGCCAAACTGCAATCCCAATTGAAAATCCCAATTCGGCGACACGGGCGTGCCAAAGCGTATACCAGCACCATTTGCGCTTTTGCCTGTACCAAACAGGCTGTCGGGGTTGATACGGCTGATGCTGGGCAGCACGTAGCCGGATGCGTTGTAGCCGGATGATGTCGGCTCTGTGTAGGCATAGCCCTGAGCCACAGCAGAAGATGCTGAGAACGCCAGCATTGCTGCTGAGATGGCTAAAAGTTTGAAGTTTGATTTCATGATGGTCATGGATTCCCGTGTGAATGAATGAACGGATTGTTGTAGATGCGGGGGTTGCTGCCCATCAGACAAGCTTCGCAATTTTTGTAGGACGTTGGCTCAATTGCGCTGTAATGTGTATCAGTGCAAGTATTGAGAGGCATAATAAGAATTCCTCTGATTCAAGAGATTGAATAGCTCGATGTGCGCATGCATCGAGCGCTTGAATCAGCTCACAGCACACTTGCTATTTGCGACACGAAAGCCATTGGCTGTGAATCCGTTGAAGATTTTTTTGGTTGAAGACAGCGCAGTGATTCGCGCCAGCTTGATCGCTACGCTTGAAGAACTGGCGCCTGTGCAAATCGTGGACACTGCCGAAGACGAGCAACATGCCGTTGAGTGGATGCGCGATCCCGCTCACGAATTCGACTTGGCAATTGTGGATATACAGCTACGCAGCGGCACAGGCATTGGCGTGATTCAAGCGGCCAGCAGTTTGTCTCCACTGCACAGGCTTGTTGTTCTCACCAATTACGCCACGCCCAGCATGCGCATCAAATGCTTGAGCCTAGGTGCAGACAAGGTGTTTGATAAATCCAATGAGATTGATGCTTTGCTGGCCTATTGCAACACACTAGCAAGCTCCGAATCAAGCGGCAAGTTGCAAGCCTTGCCCTGAGCGCTTGCATGCCGGCTTTTTTATTGTATCAATCCATTTTTAAGCGCGTAGTACGTCAGGTCGCTGTTGGAGGAAAGATTCATTTTCTCCATCACTCGAGTTCGATAGGTGCTCACTGTTTTCACGCTGAGTGACATGGCAATGGCCAACTCACCCACAGTTTGGCCTTGTGCGAGTTTCAAAAAGACTTGCAATTCTCGATCGGATAATTCTTCATGCACTGGGGCTTCAGATTGACGCATCAGACTGCTCGCGAGCAACTGCGCAACCGCTGGCGAGATGTGCTTTCGCCCCATGGCCACATTTCGAATCGCCAGCACCAATTCTTGCGGATCGCAATCCTTGTTCATGTATCCACTGGCACCTTGCTTGAGCAGCGTGGTGGCGTAATGTTCTTCAGGAAAAATACTCAGCATCAAAACCGGCAAATTTGGTGCTCGCGCTTGAATGGCGATCAAGGCATCCACACCACTTTGATCCGGCATAGATATATCCATCAGCATCACATCGACTCCTCCCGCGCGAACAATATCAAGCGCTTCGCGTCCGCTCGATGCTTCTGCCACCACCGACATATCGTTTTGATCGCTCAAAAAATGTTTGAGCCCTTCTCTGACCACAGGGTGATCGTCAACAATTGCTATCCGAATCATAGAGCCTCCTTTGCTGACTGTGATGCGAATGATCCCACACTTTTTTTGAAATGCAAGCCATGCGCCTCCTGACTTTGATCATGGGTAACAAGCTCGTCGTACCGCTTTCATGCTTGGCTGCCATCACGATGCTCGCAGCCAACGAATTAACCTATCGATACACCACGCATTACACCCGTGAATCGATTGCAACAGCACAAACGCAAACTATTTTGAGTGACTTGTATTTGCGTATTCTCAACGCCGAGACGGGTCAAAGAGGCTTCTTGCTGACAGACCGAGTGGAATATTTACAGCCTTACGAACAAGCCATTGCTCCAGTGACACAAAGCTTCCTCAAATTGCGGCAGCACTATCAAGGCCAAGATGGCTCGCTTGCCTTGCTCGCCGAGCTTGAAACGCTAACAAGCAGCAAGCTCAAGGAAATGGCACAAACCATTGAATTGAAGAAGAAAAACTTCTCTCAAGCCAGCTTGGATCAAGTTTTGGAGGGCAGCGGCAAGCAAAGTATGCAGCGCATGCGAGAGATCACGGCTACATTGCAAGAGCGGGAATCTGCGCTGCTGATCATCTCGCGCAAAAAATTGCAAAACACACAAATTTTCAGCCGTGGTGCTATCGCGCTGCTCAGCTTGATGTGCTTGGTGGCGATATTGATTTATTTGCGGCAGAATTTACGGCTCAAATCAGAGCAGCTTCAATTGCGTCGGGAGCTGGCTACCGAGAGAGATCAGCTGGGCATCATGGTGCACAAGCGCACAGAAGAATTGACGCAACTTGCGCGCCATTTGCAAAGTAACCGGGAAGATGAACGCAGCCGTCTGGCACGCAACCTCCATGATGATCTTGGCGCATTGCTTACCTCGGCCAAACTTGATACGGCTCGCATCAAATCACGCATTGAATTGAAATCGCCTGAAACTGTGGAGCTGCTGGCACATTTGGTGGGCAACCTCAACGACAGCATTGCCTTAGGCCGCAAGATCATTGAAGATTTACGGCCTTCCGCGCTGAACAATCTCGGGCTTGTGGCCACGCTGGAGATATTTGCGCGCGAGTTTGAAGAGAGCTCAAATTTGTTGGTTCACAGCAACTTTGAAGAAGTTGCATTGCCGCCTGATTCACAACTGATGGTTTATCGCCTGATGCAAGAGGCCTGCACAAACATCATGAAATATGCCCAAGCGACAAACGTCTGGCTGACTTTGCAGATGGATGGCAATGTGGTTGTCGCTACAGTGCGCGACGATGGTATCGGCTTTGACACGAATCATCAAATCAGCTCTTCATATGGTCTTTTGGGGATGCGCTACCGCGTGGAAGCTGCGCAGGGTGTGTTGAAGATCACTTCTTCGCATGGCCAAGGCACATTGGTGCAAGCTTCACTCTGAATTTGTGGTGCAGCGACTTGTCCTACACAACGATTCGCTTGTCTCTGACAACAGCTTGTCTTAAGCGCTGATGGCGATCACGCTGGCTGATACCGATACTTCTCTTTTCGCAACGAAGCACTGTTGCTTGATTAAGTTAGCTTTAAGGAATCTCTATGTTGTATTACTCTGTCGTATTTTTTGTTGTTGCCATCGTGGCCGGTGTATTCGGCTTTACTGGTATCGCAGCTGGCGCTGTAGATATCGCAAAAATCATCTTTTTTATCTTCATTTTGTTAACTATTGCAAGCTTCATCATGAGCTTGTTGAAGAAAAGCAAATAAACATTTTTTAATCACCAACTACAGAAAGCATCCCAATGAACATCACGCAACCCACCCTTGCCAGCAATTCCGTTTTAAATCAAGCATCCTCTGCGCTAGATCAAGCCAATGAGCTCTCACACCGTGGCGCTGAGGCCGTGCGAGAAGGCATCAGCCAAGTGCGCGAGAAAGCACACAACATGGGCGAGCAAGCTGTTTGTTACATCCAAGAAAAACCTGTGCAATCGGTTTTGATCGCAGCCGCTGCGGGCGCGACACTGATGGGGCTTTTGAGTTTGATGGTGCGTGGCGCAGGTCGCGGTTAATTGTTTTTGATTTGGCTTGGATATTTCATACATGAGCGTACTTCATTTGGTCACACAGAAGCCACATCTGCTGCTGGAGCATGTTGATGCGTATTCAGACTTGTTTGCGCAAGAGCTGACATACGCGGCTCGAACTTGGACGCATCGCACCATCTTAGGCTTGGCTGCAATTTTGCTGCTTTGTGGCGCAGGTATGCTGGCTGGCATTGGCGTCATGCTTTGGTCGGTGATGCCGCAACAGCAAATTCATGCGCCTTGGCTACTGTGGGCAACACCCGTTGTTCCTTTGGTGCTGTCGCTGGTCTGTGCGCAACGCGTCAAGAGCCATATGCAAAATCGAGTTTTTTCTGATTTTCGGCTTCAAATCAAAGGTGATCTGGCTTTGTTGCGCGAGATGTCAACAGCGCGATGATGGACAGTCCATTGACCCAAGCGGCCAGTAACCCAGCCGCGAATGCAGCTGTGCTCCGCATGACGCGCTCGCGGATTGCTCTGCGACAGGCATTGCAAACGGGCCAACCAAATGACGTGCCGCCGAAACATGCTGCGGGCGATTTTGCAAGCGGCATGCTTAGCTCTTTCAAGCTGCTCAAAGGCAATCCCAGTGCGCAGCTGCTATTTAGCGCTATCCATCAGATGTGGGTTAAAAATCCGTGGCGTGTTTTGGTCATGAGCAGTCTGCAGGCCGCAGATGTCGTGCTCAAACCTGTGGCGCAGCGTAGCCCCATCAAGCTCATGGCGGGCGCGGTGGCGATTGGCGCTGTGCTTGCGCTCATGCGCCCTTGGCGGCTCATCACGAAAAGCGCCCTGCTCTCTGCATTGCTGGATTGATTCATGTTGCTCTGTTTGCACGGCATGTTGTCTGACACAGACTAGCGCCCTGCACTGATGGCCTAGATTCTCAAGCCAATTTACATTTACTTTTCCCCAAGCGCTAATGCATTGGGTTCACAAACGATCGAAAAAGGAAATCTATGAAAATTCAACATCTTATCGCTGGCTTGGCCATCAGTTTGACACTGGCCATCACAAGCGGTTGCGCCGTCACGCGCGGCCAAGAAACCGTGGGGGCTTACATTGATGATTCCGCCATCACCACCTCGATCAAAGCACGTTTTGTTGAGAACAAAGCAGTGGATGCCTCTAGCATCAGCGTTGAAACACTCAATGGTACTGTTTTGCTTTCTGGTTTTGCTAAAAACTGGACCGAACGGACTACTGCTGGCACGATTGCAACAAATGTCAGTGGCGTGAAAAGCGTCAAAAACGAAATCACGGTTCGTCCGTGATCGAAGAATTGACGGCTTGTTCGTCAAGGCAAACTGCGCGCTGATCAGGCAAACAGTTTTAACTCAACTTAAAGGAATCATCATGAACTGGGAACAAATTCAGGGCAATTGGAAGCAAGTCACCGGCAAAGCCAAGGAGCAATGGGGCAAACTGACCGACGATGACATGGATGTCATTGCCGGTAAACGCGACCAACTCGCTGGCAAGATTCAGCACCACTACGGTGTCGCAAAAGAAGAGGCAGAAAAGCAAGTGAGCACATGGCTCGACAAGGCCACAGACTCATGGCTGGTCAAAAGCGACAAGCCTGTGTCTGCACTTGAAACCAAGCCCGCCGAGCACAAATCAGAAGCTAAAGTAGCGATCTAATCGCTAGTTGCTAAGCTATGGTTTTTCACATAGGCTTGCTATCTGTTAAAAGACCCATCTAGGGTCTTTTTTTATGGAGAATTTATGCAAACCACCACTTGGTACTCTGGCTTTGCCAAGACCGCATCCCACTTCTGCGGGCGACCTCGCACGTTTGTTTTGGCTGTTGGCATCATCGCCATTTGGATCATCACAGGTCCGCTTTTTAGATTCAGTGACACTTGGCAGCTCGTGATCAACACGGGCACCACAATCATTACATTTTTGATGGTCTTTCTGATCCAAAACACGCAAAACCGCGACACGCAAGCGATACAGATCAAGCTTGACGAGCTGATTCGTTCCACGCAAGGTGCACACAACGCATTGCTGGATTTGGAAGAATTGGAAGACGAAACGCTTTCGGCATTTCGCAGTAAATACCAAATTCTCGCCAGCAGTGCGCGAGCTAACTTAGAGCGAGGCGCAGCAGATACCGATACGCCAGAGACTTGATGGCTCATCGGTATCTGGCAAGCGTTCATCCTACACGCTGATGCGCAAAATACTGATTGATAGGTCAAGCATTTATAGACATGATTGCCGCTTAACTCTTGAGAAAAATCAACTTATGAAAATCGAAACCCAAACTGGTACGCACTTCATCAAACTTGGTGAATTGATTGACGATATCAACGTAGCGATGCTGACAAGCGCGAACGCAAATGGTGATTTAGAAAGCCGCCCCATGGCTCCGCAACAAATGGACAGCGAGGGGGTGATTTGGTTTCTCACCGAACGACATTCTGAAAAGACAAAGCATCTCGCACACGTGAATTTAAGCTTCATACACCACGGGCGAGGCACGTATGTCTCGATGGCTGGGCATGCCCAGATCAGCGCTGATCGTGAACACATTCACCGCCTGTGGAGCGCTTTCGCCAAGCCATGGTTTCCTGATGGCCCGGATTCGCCTAATGTGGTGCTGCTTAAATTCACGCCTACCCAAGCTGAATACTGGGATGCACCGCATAGCCGCACAGTTCGGCTGTTTGCTCTGGCAGCCTCAATCATGTCTGGCAAACCAGTGGGCATGGGCGAAAACAAAACGATTGAGCTGCATTAAGTTTATTTGCTTGCACAAGCGCTTCCCAAAACCAAGATGCGTGTAGCAAACATTTTCTGTATGTCTGTATGCAGCCTACTGGGTTTGCTGGGTTGCAGCCAATTGCCGAAAATTGCTCCACCCGATGCTGAAAGCCATGTCCAAACCATTGTGCTGGAAGATACGAAAGGCCCTATACGAGCGTCTCGCAGCAAAGCCTTGATTGCTGGCCTGACTGCCACTGAAGCGCAAGCCAGCGCTTTAGAGCGGCATCTCGCTATTGAGCAAACCAATACACTCATGCCATTGAATGTTGGTAATCGTGTGCAGCTCCTGCAAGACGGTCTTGCCACTTATCAAGCGATGCTTAAAGCGATTGAAGCCGCGCGAGATCATATCAACGTTGAAACTTATATTTTTGACAATGACGAGATAGGCAAAGGTTTTGCTGCTGTACTGATGGAAAAACAGCGCCAAGGCGTGCAAGTCAATATCATTCGCGATAGCGTTGGTACGCATGCCACACCGGTTGATTTTTTTCAAAAGCTGATGGACAGCGGCATCAACGTGTTGGAATTCAATCCTGTCAATCCATTGTTGGCGGGCATCAAATGGTCGCCCAACCAGCGAGACCATCGCAAATTGCTGATCGTGGATGGCAGCCAAGCTTTTTTGGGTGGCATCAACATCAGCAGCGTTCACTCGGGCGGCTCCTTCGGTCAACGATCTCGCCGCTTGGCTTCCAGCGCAGCCGCATGGCGTGACACAGACCTGAAACTCGAGGGGCCAGTCGTGGCGCAACTGCAAAAGTTGTTTATCGCAACATGGGAGAAGCAGCAAGGCGCACCTCTGCCACCAAAGAATTATTTCCCACCACTCATGGCCGTTGGCTCAACCTTGGTTCGCGCCATCGGTAGTGCACCCGATGAGCTCACCAGTCAGATGTATACGACATTGCTGTCGGCCATCGGGCATGCACGCGACAGCGTTTATCTGACGAACGCTTACTTCGCACCTGATCCGCAGCTTCTCGCAGCACTAGAAGCAGCCAAACGCCGCGGC
>JANNED010000102.1:0-5615 GCA_031388245.1 Variovorax sp. | reverse complement strand
TCTCGCCAAACAAACCTTGCGGCCTGAAAAGCAAGAAAACAAGAGCCAACACATACGCAAACCAAATCTCAATCCCGCCACCCACCATGGGACCTAAATACACTTCAGAGAGTTTTTCGCCCACGCCGATGATCAACCCGCCAATGATCGCGCCGGGCACAGAGGTGAGCCCGCCCAAAATCACCACGGGAAGCGCCCGCAAAGCAACCGTCGTGAGCGAAAACTGCACGCCCAATTTGCTGCCCCAAATCATGCCCGCCACCAGCGCCACGACGCCCGCCACGCACCACACAATCACCCAAATGCGGTTCAGCGGAATGCCAATGGATTGCGCGGCTTGATGGTCATCTGCCACGGCTCGCAGCGCGCGGCCCGTCGTCGTTTTCTGGAAAAACAGCGAGAGCATCGCGACCAGCCCTGCTGCAATACATGCAGCAATCAAATCCTCTTGGCTGATCAAAATACCGCCTTCAAACGTGCTTTGAAAAGCCATGATCGGCTCTTTGGGCATGCCAATGTCAATCTTGTAAATCGCGCTGCCGAATAGCGTTTGCCCCAAGCCATCGAGGAAATAAGCAATGCCTAAAGTCGCCATCAAGAGCGTTGCACCTTCTTGATTCACCAAATGCCGCAGCACCAAGCGCTCAATCACATAAGCCACGATAAACATGATCACGGCAGCCACTGCAAATGCAAACAAATTGGCAACGATCTTGTTCTCAATCCCCGTCCACTGCGGAAACCATTCGGCGAATCGCGCCATTGCAAGAGCTGCAAAGAGCACCATCGCGCCTTGCGCAAAGTTGAACACGCCCGAAGCTTTGAAAATCAACACAAAGCCGAGCGCCACCAGTGAATACAGCATGCCCGCCATCAGGCCGCCAAGTAGAGTTTCGAGAAAGAACCCCATGCTAGTGCCCCGTTCCTAGATACGCCTTGATCACCTCAGGGCTGTTGCGAACTTCCGAAGGCGTGCCGTCACCAATCTTCTTGCCGTAATCGAGCACGACGACGCGGTCTGAGATATCCATCACCACGCCCATGTCGTGCTCAATCAGCACCACCGTCGTACCGAATTCATCGTTCACATCGAGCACGAAGCGACACATGTCTTGTTTTTCTTCCAAATTCATGCCGGCCATCGGCTCATCAAGCAGCAGCACTTGCGGCTCCATCGCTAAGGCACGGCCTAAATCCACACGCTTTTGCAGGCCGTAAGGCAGCTGGCCCACGGGTGTTTTGCGATAAGCCTGAATCTCCAAGAAATCAATGATCTCTTCGACTTTGGCGCGATGTTCATTTTCTTCGCGCTCGGCAGGGCCCCAGCGCAGCGCTTGCATGAAGATGTTGCTCTTGATGCGCAAATTGCGCCCGCTCATGATGTTGTCCAGCACACTCATGCCTTTGAAGAGCGCGAGATTTTGAAAAGTACGCGCCACGCCCATCTTGGCTACCTGGTGCGAATCCATGTGCCGAAAAGTCTGCCCACGAAACGTGATCGAGCCTTGCTGGGGCGTATAAACGCCATTGATGCAGTTGAGCATTGAGCTCTTGCCCGCACCATTGGGCCCAATGATGGCTCGCACTTCATGCTCACGCACATTGAAGCTGATATCAGACAGCGCCTTCACGCCGCCGAAGGCCAGAGAGATGTTTTGAACGTCTAAGATGACGTCACCAATTTTCTTGCTCATGATTTTTCTTCGGGGTGAGAGGAGAACACGGAAGACACGGAAACTTCACGGAAGGCACGAAAAATGCATCCCGTTTTCTGTGTCTTCCGTGCTACTTTCGTGACTTCCGTGTTTTTCATGTCGGTCGATCTCAGGCAGCCTTGGCCAAAGTAGCAAAAGTCTTCGCATCGGAAATCTTCAACGTCGCGCTCACCTTCCCGCTCCTGCCATCTTCAAACTTCACCACCGTCTCAATAAATTGCTCTGATTTGCCGCTGTACAACGCATCAATCAACGGCTGGTATTTATCGCCAATAAAGCCCCGGCGGACTTTGTTGGTGCGCGTGAGTTCACCGTCATCGGCATCGAGCTCTTTGTGCAGCACGAGGAAGCGGCTGATTTGGCTGCCTGCCAACAGCGTGTCGCGGGAGAGATCCGCATTCACCGATTCCACACATTCGCGAATCAGCTTGTACGTTTCATCTTTTTGCGCGAGATCGGTGTAACCCGCATAGGGCAGATTGCGCCGCTCGGCCCAATTGCCGACCGCATTCATGTCGATGTTGAGCATCACGCAAACTTGTGACCGCCCATCGCCATAGGCCACAGCTTCTTTGATGAACTGGAAAAACTTGAGTTTGTTTTCGACATACTTGGGCGCAAACATCGCACCATCGTTGGCGCCGCCCTTGATGCGGCCCACATCTTTCACGCGGTCAATGATTTTGAGCTGGCCGCTGGCGTCAATAAAGCCGGCATCGCTGGTGCGATACCACCCGTCAGCGGTTTTGACTTCAGCAGTCGCCGCAGGATTTTTAAAATATTCTTTGAACAAGCCTGGCGATTTCACGAGGATTTCACCATTGTCATCCAGTTTGATCTCAACCCCTTCAATCGGCACGCCCACCGTGTCTGCATGCACGGCGTTGTCGGGCTGGAGGCAGACAAATACGGCAGTTTCTGTGGAGCCGTAGAGCTGTTTGAGGTTGATGCCAATCGAGCGATAAAACGTGAACAAATCTGGGCCAATGGCCTCGCCAGCGGTGTAGGCCACGCGCACACGGCTCATGCCGAGATTGTTGCGCAGCGGGGCATAAACGAAAAAATTGCCCAAGGCATACATGAGCCGGTCAACGAAGCCCACCGATTTGCCATCCATCATGTCGGGGCCTGCTTTTTTAGCCACATCCATGAATGTCTTGAAGATCGCGCGCTTAAATGCCCCAGCGTCTTCCATGCGAATCATCACGCTGGTGAGCAAGCCTTCAAACACGCGCGGTGGGGCAAAATAATACGTGGGCCCGATTTCTTTGAGATCAATCGTCACCGTGGCAGCGCTCTCGGGGCAGTTGACGGTGTAGCCGCAAGTGAGCCATTGTGAATAGCTGAAAATATTTTGCCCGATCCATGCTGGTGGCAAGTAGGCCAGTACGTCCTCATTCGAGGTGAGATGGTCAAACTTAGCACCCGCTGCGCTGCGATCAAGCAGCGAGAGATGCGTGTGCACCACGCCCTTGGGGTTGCCGGTGGTGCCAGAAGTAAAGAACATCGCGGCCACATCGTGGGGCTGTGCAACCAGCGCCTCTGTTTTGAAAAAAGCGGGGTTGCTGGCAGCAAATTTTTGGCCATTCGTGATCAACACATCCAGTGAAGCCACGCCCGTTTCGTTGTAATTGCGCAGACCGCGTGGATCGTCAAACCAAAAATGTGTGAGAAGCGGGCAACTCTGCCTAGTTTCAAGCAATTTATCCACTTGCTCTTGATCTTCCACAATACCAAATCGAATCTCGGCATTGGTGATGGGAAAGACGCATTCCGCAGCGGCGGCATCTTGGTACAACGGCACAGGAATCGCGCCCAGCGATTGGGCGGCCAGCATGCTGGCATACAAGCGTGGGCGATTGCTGCCAATCACCACCATGTGCTCGCCGCGTTTCAAGCCCGCTTGGTGCAAGCCACAAGCGATGTGCTCCACCATTGTGGCCAGCGCCTGCCACGATAAGCTTTGCCAGATGCCGTATTCTTTCTCTCGCATGGCAGGCGCTTGCCCGCGCTCGGCAGCATGTTTGAGAAGTAGCTGAGGGAATGTCTGCATAGTGAATGGGACTTTAGCCAAGCATTTGACGCTATGATGTCTGTATGACGACAATTTAGGGGAAACACTGCTTCGGAGATACCCTGACACTGTGCCGTGACTGTCATCAGACTTACGAATACTGACTTTTTATGACCAAATCTGCCCCAGAAGAACTGAGTTTGTCGCAGCGCCGCCGTTCGCCGACAGATGAAGAAATGCGCAATATTCCTTGGCTGGCTGTGCTGGAGCCTCAGCATCAGCTTCGCGCACGCGCGGCCTTGCAGGTCGGCGATGCGAAAAGTGGTGATTATGTGGTGCGCGTTGGCCGGCCAGTCACGTATTGGTTTGGCCTGATTGATGGCCTGCTGAAGATGAGCAACGAAACGCCCGATGGCCGCAGCATCACCCTGATGGGTGTGCCGCCCAGTGGGTGGTTTGGCGAGGGCACGGTGCTCAAGCAGGAGAATTACCGCTACAACATTCAGGCTTTGCGCCCCAGCGTGGTGGCCGGCATTCCAGTGGAGACTTTTCATTGGTTGCTGGATCAAAGCATCGCCTTCAATCGCTTTGTGATGAATCAGCTCAATGAACGTGTGGGGCAATTCATTGCCGCGCGCGAGAGCGATCGCATGACCAGCCCCGAGGCACGCGTGGCGGCGGGCTTAACCGGCTTGCTCAATCCAGTGCTCTACCCCGGCGCGAGCAACATTTTGCGAATCACACAGCAGGAGCTGGCCAATCTGGTGGGGCTTTCGCGCCAACGGGTCAATCAGGCGCTGCGCGAGCTCGAGCTGCGCCAGTTGGTGCGCATTGAATATGGCGGCCTGAAGGTGCCGGATATTCTTGCGCTTCGGCAAGCGGCCTTTGTCTCGGTTGCTTGAAATGAACGACATTTCTAGGCCTGCGCTCAAAGTTGCTGCAACGGCAGCCAAAGCCGTGCGCGTGATCAAAGCGCCTGCCGCGCCTGCTGAGCCGATCCGCCTGAACAAACGCATGGCGGAGCTGGGCTTGTGCTCGCGCCGCGAGGCCGATGATTGGATCGATCAAGGCTGGGTCAAAGTCAATGGTGAGCTGGCTGTGATGGGCATCAAAGTCACGCCGCAAGACCGCGTGGAGGTGGATAAAAGAGCGCAAGGCTACCAAGGGGGCCAAGTCACGATTTTGCTCAACAAACCCGTCGGCTACGTGAGCGGGCAGGCTGAGGATGGGCACGAGCCAGCGGCGGTCTTGATCGCAAACCGTGCCCACTGGCTGGGCGACTCAAGCCCATTGCGTTTCGCACGCGAGCAATTGCGTGGCTTGGCGCCAGCCGGGCGGCTGGATATCGATTCCACGGGCCTGCTGGTGCTCACACAAGATGGTCGCATCGCCCGCCAGCTGATTGGCGAAGATTCTGATATGGAAAAAGAATACCTCGTTCGCGTGATCATCGGCAGCAAAGCTGGGCCTGCGCAAGCGAATGTGCAAGCGCAGTTTTCACTCGACAAATTGAATCTGCTGCGCTTGGGTTTATCGCTTGATGGGCAGGCTTTGAAGCGTGCGCAAGTCGATTGGCAAAACCCTGAGCAACTGCGCTTCATCCTCAAAGAAGGCAAGAAGCGCCAGATTCGCAGGATGTGCGAAGCGGTGGGTTTGTATGTGACGGGCTTGAAGCGTGTGCGCATTGGCGGCGTGAAGCTTGGGGCTTTGCCGCTGGGGCAGTGGCGGTATTTGGGGGCGGATGAGCGGTTTTGAAATTAAATGGGGTCAGATACCATTTAATTTTGCTTGGTCGTTGCTTGGTTGGCGCTGTTAGCGCTCTATGGCCTGCGTGAGACCTCTGCGGGCGGGCTCATGGGCCCTGCTCGGGAGTTAGGCGACACCTG
>JANNED010000101.1:0-6724 GCA_031388245.1 Variovorax sp. | reverse complement strand
ACCCCTGCCCTCTCCCACGGGGAGAGGGGGTATGAAAGGCGTATTACGCAGCTCTTCGATGAAGATCGCATCGGCTTTGCGCAGCAAATCGGCGTATTCTTTTTTGACTTCGCCCAAGATGCGCACACCGAGGCCAGGGCCGGGGAAGGGGTGGCGGTAGACCATCTCGGGCGGCAGGCCGAGGGCCACGCCGAGTTCGCGCACTTCGTCTTTGAAGAGGTCGCGCAGAGGCTCTAAGAGCTTCAAGCCCAGCTGCTCGGGCAGGCCGCCGACGTTGTGGTGGCTTTTGATGGTGACGGCTTTTTTGCTTTTGGCACCGCCGGATTCGATCACATCGGGGTAGATCGTGCCTTGGGCGAGCCAAGTCGCGCCGCGCGAGGTGCGACTTCCTTCTACGCCCTGATTGGCATGCTGCGCGACTCCTAAATTCATAGCAATCTGTGCAGATTCTATGCCGGGCAATCGCCCATTTTGCTTTAATTTCTCTGCCTCAGCCTTGAAAACATCGACAAACAAGCCGCCAATGATTTTGCGCTTAGCTTCTGGCTCGGCAACGCCTGCCAGCTTGCCTAAAAACAATTCGCTGGCATCCGCGCGAATCACTTTCAAGCCAAACTTGCCTTCAAACATCGCCATCACCGCATCGCCTTCATTCAGGCGCAGCAGGCCATGATCAACAAACACGCAGCTGAGTTGATTGCCAATGGCGCGGTGGATCAGCGCAGCAGCCACGGATGAATCCACGCCGCCTGAGAGGCCGAGGATCACTTCTTCATCGCCCACCTGCGCCTTGATTTTGGCCACGGCCTCGGCGATGTAGTCGCTCATGATCCAGTCTTTTTTCGCGCCGCAAATATCCAAAACGAAGCGCTCAATCAACGCCTTGCCTTGCACAGTGTGTGTGACTTCGGGGTGAAACTGCACGCCATAAAAGCGCCGCGCTTCATCGGCCATGCCGGCAATCGGGCAGCTCGGCGTGGAGTTCATCAGCTTGAAGCCGGGGGGCATTTCAGTGACTTTGTCGCCATGGCTCATCCAAACTTTGAGCATGCCGTGGCCTTCAGGTGTGGCGAAATCTTGAATGTCTTTGAGCAGCGAAGTATGGCCATGCGCCCTCACCTCGGCATAGCCAAATTCGCGGGTTTTGCCCGCCTCTACTTTGCCGCCAAGCTGCTGAGCCATGGTTTGCATGCCGTAGCAAATACCCAGCACTGGGATGCCTAGCTCAAACACCGCATCAGGCGCACGGTCGTCCACCTCATACACGCTCGCATGCGAGCCCGAGAGGATGATGCCTTTGAGCGCATTGTTCTTCGCATAGTCGCGCAGCCAATCACTCGTCACATCGCAGGAATACACCTCGGAGAGCACGTGTGCTTCACGAATGCGACGTGCAATGAGCTGGGTGACTTGGGAGCCGAAATCGAGGATGAGGATTTTGTCGTGTTGCATGGGGGATTTTCTTAAAGATCAATACACAAAACGCCGCAAGATTTAGCAGCGGCTACCAGTTTGGAATCAGTCGAGGCGAGTTGGCCGTTCAAGCTGAGCACCTGCTCTAAATACGATGCATCGTAGAAGCTTAAATCATGGGTGTGGGCTAAACGCAGAATTTGGCTTTGCTTGTGCGGATTAGGCGGTGATGCAAACACGATTTGGCAGGCATGCAGACGCGCCATGCCAATTTGCATCTGATCTGGGTTCAGGCGCTTGCGGCGCAGCGCATTCATCAGAATATTGCCTGTTTCCCAGACCCACAGCGCAGGCGCGTGGTACAGGCCCTGCACGCTGACCACTTGCTTATAAAAATGATCCGATTGATCACTGGCCTCATCGGGCAAAAACCACGGCGCAGCAACCGAAGCATCCAGAACGATGGCGGCCATTATTCGCGGCGTTCATCGCGGTATTTTTTCCAATCACCTTTGACATACGTTGGATCAGGCTTGACCATGGCGCGAAACGCCTGCAATTGCTCCAACGCACGCTGCGCAAGCTCTTCGCGGCTAGGTTGCTTTGCCGAACCAAGCTCGGCCACCAAACGCACCACCGGCTTGCCATGGCGCGTCAGCACCACTTCTTCGCCACCCTCCGCCGCATGAATCAAGGCAGAGAGTTGATTTTTGGCTTGATTGACAGCAACTTGCAGCATATTCTGGCCTTATTGAAAATATAGCCAGATTTTATCATGCCGTCATCAATCCCTCAACCGCTCAGCCCCTCAACCCCTGAGCCATTGATCCGCAGCGCCCAAGCCGCTGACAGGAGCCATGGCCTGCCCCAGCAATTGCTCTTTCAGCCAGGCCGTGCTCACGCGAGCTGTGCGCTCATGATGCGCCGTCTCCAAATCCATGGTGGATTTGTCACGGCGCACAATGAAGGTGCTGGGAATCAGTTTCTCGTTGCCAGCGAAGGTGAAATGATCCGCGCCATCGAGCCAAAGCAAGGCTTTTTTGCCCGCCGGCAAGGCTTCATACACCATGCGGCGGCTCTCAGGCGTTTCGCCATTTCCCATGATCTCGCCGTCTAGGCTGCCCGTGCAAACCAAGAAAGGGCGCGTGACAGCGGCCATCTCTTTGCGGCTTTGCGCCAAATTATTTTGGTTGCTCAAAGCCGGGCTCATCGCCACAAAAGCTTTGGGCTGAGGATCGGTGCCATTGTTGCCATTGCGCTGCCAGCCGGCAGTCAGCATGGTGGTGCGCGCGCCAAAGGAATGGCCGCCAACAGCCATTTTCTCAGCAGGTACGCCGCCCCATGGGCCTGCACCTGATGCGCGGCGGCGGTTGATTTCTGCAATCACAAAGCGCACATCTTGCATTCGGGCAATGAGCTGCTCGGGCTGTGATGCTTTGCGTAATGCTGTTAGCCCGCCTTTGAGCGAAGCTGCATCGCTGCCCGGATGCTGCAAATGCACCACCAGCAAACCAGCTGTTGCCCAAGCATGCCCCCAATAATCACCGCCTTCTTTTTTACCGCCGAGGCCATGCGAATACACTACCACGCCTTGCGGTTTGCCTTGAGGCCAGCGCAGCAGCGCAGGAATATCGCGTGAGCGGGCGGCATCTGGCCACACCTCGTTTTGTACATCGGGCAGGCTTTGTGCTTGCGCAGCAAACGGGCTGGCTTGCAGCCAGGCAGCCGATAAGCCCGCTTGAAGACATTGGCGGCGAGATAGAAAAACGGGGCGCTGAGCGCGAGAGGATAAATTCTTGAAATTCATCTGTGGGGCTTTCACCAGTGGGCAAGGAAAAATTTCCGTGAGATCCTTCATTCAACGCAAGTATCGCTGCTTGGCTGACAACAGTTCTGCATGGGCGGTGACTTTACCCATCAGAAACACAACGCATCACCCTACAACCGATGAACACTCAGCTCAGTTTGCAAGACGATCCCGATGGCCAAATGCCCATGCCCTTTGCAGCCGCCATCCACTATGCGCAGCAAGTGATGGCTTGGGCGCGGGAGGCCGATTTTGCGGGCATCAGGGTGGAGCGCAGTGTGGCCTATGGTGCGCATCGCCTGCAACGCTATGACGTGTTTGCGCCTCTTGCCATCAGCAACTCGCCCATCTTGATCTTCTGGCATGGCGGCGGCTGGACCAATGGCTACCGGGAGTATGTGCATTTCATGGCGCGGCATGTGTGTGCGCTCGGTATCACATTGATTGCGCCCTCTTATCGGCTCGTGACATCACACAAGCTGCCAGCGGCTTACGACGATGCCCTGGCCTGCCTCGAACACGTTCATACGCATGCAAACACCTGGGGTGGCGATGCACAGCGTATGGTGCTTTCTGGCCATTCTGCGGGCGGGCATTTGGCCGCATTGGTGGCTTTGCGGCGGCAAAGTGCGGTGCATTCGGCCATTCGCGCCTGTTTGCCCATCAGCGCGATCCTGGATTTGCATCACCCCTGCCCTGCGCCTGGCAGCTTGGAGGCGCGCGTTTATGAGCTGGTTTTGCAAGATGCCGCAGACGATGCCGTGCTCAGCCCTGTTTGCTGGGCGGCGGGCAACAGCACGCCCTTTGAGCTCAGCATTGGCGAGCTCGACAGCGAGCGTGTGCGCTTGTCGAACCGCCGATTGGCATCGCTTTTGCATGCGCAGAAATGTGCTGCTGCGCTGCACGAGCATCCCAAGCAAAGCCATTTTGAGACCCACACCACTTTGGCGCAGGCTTCGCACCCTTGGTATGCCTTGCTGGCTCAGCATGCTGGCAAAAAGGCGACTGCGCCTGCGAGTGAGTAAAGCGGCGCTGTAGTTCTGCGGTGAAACCAAGCTTAGGTCAAACAGGCAGAGCGCTAGAGCGCGAATTGAATTAATCTCTGTGTTATTGCTTTTTTACTGAGGAGTTTTTATGAGCCAACTTTCACGCCGCCAAATCATCGCTTGCGCCACGGCTTCAGGCGCTGCTGCTGCGCTGCCCAACACAGCCCTCGCGCAAGCCTACCCCAGCAAGCAAATCAGCATGATCGTGTCTTACCCCGCAGGCGGCGACACGGATGCTTTAGGCCGCTTGTTTGCAGAAAAGCTCTCTTCCCGCATTGGGCAAAATGTGGTGGTAGAAAACAAACCGGGTGCCAGCGGCACAATCGGCAATGCCTTTGTGGCCAAATCAGCGCCCGATGGCTACACCCTGCTCATGACGCCAAGCACCATCTCCACCGCCTTGCTCGTTTTGAAGCCCGGTACGGGCGGTAGCTACGACACGATCAACGATCTCACGCCTATTTTCCACATGGGCAACCAGCAGCTTTTCCTCGTCGTTAACACCAGCACAGGCATCAAAAATGCAAAAGATCTGATCGCGGCTGCCCGCGCAGACAAGATCAAAACCTATGGCAGCCCTGGCAGCGGCTCGCCGATGCACATCTTGGGCGAAATGTTCAACAAAACAACGGGACTCAAAATCCAGCAAGTGCCCTATCGCGGCAGCGCGCCTGCCGTCACAGATCTGATCGGCAACCACATCTCCTTCATGTACACCACGCTTGGGCCTGTGCGCCAGCACATCGAGCGCGGCACACTCACCAACATCGCGGTGGCTGACAGCATGCGCTCCCCCTTCGCGCCCAATGTGCCTACGCTTGAAGAGCAAGGCGTGCGCGGCGCGAATCTGGGCGCTTGGCAAGGCATCATGGGGCCCAAAGGCATGCCGCAGCGCGTGGTGGATGTGCTCAACGGCCATTTCAATGAAATCCTGAAAATGCCCGACGTGCAAGCCCGCATGGCTCTGGCCACCACCGTGCCCACAGGCGGCGAGCCGCGCTATTTAGGCCGCACGCACGAAGCTGACTATGAGCGCTTGGGCAAAGTCATCACCGAGATGGGCATCAAAGCCGACTGATGACGCTGCATGGATTGCAAAAGCCACCACGGCGATCCTGAGGTCTCGTTAGTTCGTGCGATAATGGCACCATTGGAAACGTGACCGAGTGGCCGAAGGTGCTCCCCTGCTAAGGGAGTATGGGGTGTTGAGCCTCATCAAGGGTTCGAATCCCTTCGTTTCCGCCAATTTAAAAAGCCTGTTTGATGCATCAAACAGGCTTTTTTATTTTGCGCTGTTGCTGTGTGTATGCTTTGAGACCGCACGGCTTGAAGGGCTACCATTTGCCTTTGGGCTGCTGCGCCCTGATGAAGGCGGCGATGATGCCCACAGCATCTTGCTTGTTGGCCTGCTGAGCGAAATCCATCGCGGTCAGGCCAAGATCGTTTTTCAGGCTCACATCCGCGCCTTCTTCAAGCAAGAGCTTCACCGCGCTGGGCGTGCCGTAATGCGCCGCCATCATCAGGGGGGTGGTTTTGTTGGGGCTTTCGGCATCGATGTAGGCATAGTTTTCAAGCAAGAGCTTGATCAGCTCGGTGTTGCCTGCGGTGGCGGCGTAATGCAGGGGCGTCCAACCGGGCTTGTTGACATCAGCACCTTTGTCGATCAGTTGGATGGCCAATTGTGTTTGGCCTTTGAATACGGCCATCATGAGCGGGGTTTCGCCGTCATCAGTGATGGGGTTGAGATCTATCTTGGGTGCTTTGATCAAAATTTGCGCCACTTGAGGTGAAGGCTCGCGCAGCGCCAGAAACAGGCCATGGAGATTATTAGGATCGCGGGTGTTGGGATCAAAGCCGCGCAGAAGAAGGTTTTGCACAGTTCTGGCATCGTCTTGACGGATGGCGATAAAGAAATCTTCGTATGAGCCGGCATAAACACATTGAAAAGAAATTAATCCAATAAAAACAATGATCTTTTTAATGAAGTTAAAGTAAATTCTCATGGTTTATTTCCCCTCTTTGATGGCCATCACGCTGTCAAAACGCGCGGGAAAAGTCGGTCAAAATTCTCGCTGGTGGCTTGCGCCACGGCTTCTATCGAGATGCCTTTGAGCTGCGCAATTTGGCCGGCGACGAAGGGCACATAGCTGGGATTGTTCGTCTTGCCGCGATGTGGCATGGGCGCGAGATAGGGGCTGTCGGTTTCGATCAGGCAGCGCTCAAGCGGCACATAGGCGGCCACATCACGCAGCTCAGCAGCGGCTTTGAAGGTCAAAATACCCGAAAAACTGATGTAAAAATCAAGATCGAGCGCCGCTTTGGCCACGGCCATGTTTTCCGTAAAGCAGTGGAAAACGCCCTTCGCAGCAGAATTCAGCACAGCGGCGTTTGCGCTCTGCCCAGAAGCAAAACCGCCCTCTTCTCTCAAAATCGCCAGGGTATCGTCGCTCGCAGCGCG
>JANNED010000221.1:0-7912 GCA_031388245.1 Variovorax sp. | reverse complement strand
AGCTGCTGAAGCCGCTACCTCCAAAATCGCTGTGGGCAAACGAACGGCTGGCACGCACACCGCTTTTGCTTGACGCAGATTTGGCGGTGCTGCCGCGCCCCGCACTTGGCGGTGGCATGAGCGAGGGTGGCGGCGTGCTGTCGACCCGCCCCATGCTGCCACCACGGCCAGCGCCTAGCGATTGCCCCAGCGATTTGATCTTCGCCGTTTCTCGGCTTTGCATGTCGGATGCGGGCTTGAAATCAATCGGCGCATTGGCCTTTTCCACGAAACGAAGCGGGCCTTGCGAGCCCTTTTGTGCCAGCACGCCGGGGCTGGTGTTCAGGGCATCCAAGCCTTCGAGTGCAGCACTTGGCGCTTTGGCTTTTGTTGCAGACGGGCTGCTTGTGCGCAAAGCAGCGCCCGCATTCGCGCGCTCAGATTTGGCATCTGGGGGCACTGGAGGTACCGGAGGCGCTGAGCCATCTGCAAGATGCTCCCACAAATGCAGCTCATCTTGCGCTTCTTGTTCTTTGGCATTGCCCCACCATGGCTGATCACTAGAAACACTTCGCCGCCACAACACAACACTCAAGATCACGCCCGCTAGGGCGAGCAACGCAACAAAAATTGTGAAGGGATTGAGGTAGCGCGCCCGCTGCGCTGCCTGCAAATCCGCAGAAAGCGTCGCAATGTCTTGGCTCTGGCGTTTGCTTTGCTCCATGGCACTGCGCATTTGGGTCTCGAGCGTTTCGAGGCGCAGGGTATCGCGCATCGCATCTTCTGGCGTGGCATTCAAGCTGCGCCACAAGGCTTGCGCCTGGCGGCGCACATTTTCATCACCAGAGGGCGCGCTGCTCAGCTCCGCAGAGCCGCGCAGATTGAGCTCAGCGCTGCTGAGATCGAGCAAATCCAATTGCAAGCGGGGCGTTGAAGCTTTGGCTTGGCTCGCGCTTTTGCGCATGAGCGAGGAGCGTGGCGCGGCGGCAGGTGCATCATTGCTGCCTTCAATTTGCGCGGGCGCTGGCCTTCTTGCAAGCTGGCGTGCTTCGCGTGCGGCTTGCCTGCGCTCTGCCCGCGCTGCATTGTTGCTCGCTGAGCTGCTTTGGCTCGCCGCATTTGCACTGCCACCTTGGGCAGGATTGGCTTGCAAAGCTTGTGGCACACGCCCAGCGGCTGTAGCAGCAATAGGCGGCGTGGCGGAAGCTGCCGCGCTGGGCAAGACGGGTGCAATCACCATCGGCAAGGAAGGTGCTGCGCCAGCATCGGCATCGCTCAGCGTTTCAGCCAATAAGACGTATCGGCGCGATATCGACGCTGCGCAGGTGGAGCGCAAATACAGCGTCACCACAGGTTCATCGACAATGCCGGAAGATCGCACGCGAACACGCCATTCGCCAGATGGCTGACGCTCCACGCCGACATTGATCAAACTCGGCGAGACACGCAGATCACCATAAAAAATTTCAGCGCTCAAGCAATTGGCTTCGGGCGCAAGCTCTTGGGCTTCCAAATTCAACTGCACTGCGAGGTCGAGCCCGCGCCCTAACAAAGGCGTGCCGCGCACACGGCCTAAAGACAAGGCCGAGGCGGCTGTTGCACACAACAGCAGAGCAACACTTACGATGATTTGCCAACGCTTCCAAGCCATTTTTGATCTTAAACCTGTTCCCGCCAAACCAGATGACCGTAGAAAATACTCAACTACATCAACAGCTTGCCCTTTGATGCGTGCATTTTGACACAGACAACTGTGATAATCATCCCATGAACTGCGTATTTACTCATGTCGGCATCGTTGGCACAGGCGCGATGGGCCGAGGCATAGCCCAAATTGCCGCCCAAGCGGGTGCTCAAGTTTTGCTGTTTGACACGGCGCCTGAGGCAGCGGCCAAAGCACGCGAGGCACTGTCTGCCACATGGGGCAAGCTCTTTGAAAAAGGCCGGCTTTCTTCGGAGCAGACAGCACAATATGGCCAGCGCTTGCAGCCATGTGATTCCCTCGAAGCGTTCAAGCGCTGCGATCTCGTGATTGAGGCTGTGGTGGAGAAGCTTGATGTCAAGCAAACGCTCTTCAAGCAGCTTGAAAACATCGTCCAGCCAAGTTGCATTCTTGCAACCAATACCTCCTCCTTGCCTGTGACTGCCATCGCTGCTGCGCTCTCCCATCCTGAGCGTTTTGCGGGCTACCATTTTTTCAATCCAGTGCCACTGATGAAGGTGGTAGAAGTGATTCCAGGGCTCAAAACCTCTCCTGAGGTGACTCAACAACTCATGGCGCTCTCGCGCCAAATGGGGCACACGCCCGTGCTGGCCTCTGACACACCCGGCTTCATCGTGAACCACGCTGGGCGTGGCTATGGCACAGAGGCGCTGCGCATCGTGGGCGAAGGCGTGGCGGATTTCGCCACGATCGATGCCATCTTGAAAGACCAAGTCGGCTTCAAGCTCGGGCCTTTTGAGCTGATGGATTTGACGGGTTTAGACGTGTCTCATCCGGTGATGGAATCGGTGTATCGACAGTATTTTGATGAGCCACGCTATCGCCCCAGCGTGATCACAGCGCAGCGCTTGGCAGGCGGTGTGCTGGGGCGCAAGACGAAGGCTGGTTTTTATGATTATTCAGAAACAAATTTAAAAGAAAGACCTGATTTACCCAGCATCCATGCTACAAAGATTGCTATTAAATCAGTAGCATCCAATCAAAATGAATGGCCGCCAGTGTGGGTCTCCCCGCATGCTGCGCGGCGCGTACCATTGCTCGAATTGCTGCACAAGTTAGGTGCAAAAATTGAAACCGGGCAAAGCCCATCGCTGCATGCGCTCACCATCGTTGCGCCGCTGGGCTGGGATGTGACGACCGTGGCCGTGTTCGAGCGCTATGACCCGGCTCGCACCGTGGGCATCGATATGCTGATCGACGATGCCGCGACGAAGCGCCGTGTGATCATGGGCAACCCCGCCGTGCGACATGACATGCTCGTCGCCGCCGCAGCCATCTTTGGCGCTGATGGCAAGCCTGTGAGCACGATCCGCGACAGCGCTGGCTTCGTCACGCAGCGTGTGGTGGCAACCATCGTCAACATCGCCTGCGACATGTGCCAGCAGCAAATCTGCACACCCCAAGATTTGGATACTGCCGTGCAGCTTGGCCTAGGCTACCCCACCGGCCCGCTGGCCATGGGCAATGGTGTGGGCGGCGCGAGTGTGCTGGAAGTGTTGGTGAATATGCAAACCGTGTATGGCGATCCTCGCTACCGCGCCAGCCCTTGGTTGCGCCGGCGCGGCGCGTTAGGCCTCAGCTTGCTTCATCTGGAAGCATCAACTTGATGAGCCAAGAATCCAATTTTCCCAGCGGAGAAATCAAGGCCAGCATGGTGGGCGAGGCTTCGCAAATCAAGCTGCTCACGCTCTCCAACCCAACTCTGCGCAATGCACTCAGCCCGGCGATGTATGCCGCTGGCATTGAAGCCATCAACCATGCAGACGCTAGCCGCGAAGTCCGCGTTGTGATCATCAGCGGCGAGGGCGATGCGTTTTGTGCAGGCGGCAATTTGCAGCGCTTGCAATACAACCGCATCCAGCCGCGAGATGTGCAGGCCAGCAGCATAGATGGCTTGCATGCTTGGATCGAAGCGATACGCACTTGCCGCAAGCCGGTGATCGCTGCAGTGGAAGGGGCGGCGGCTGGGGCAGGCTTTTCGCTCGCTCTGGCCTGCGATCTGATCGTGGCCAGCCGTGATGCTGTGTTTGTGATGGCTTACAGCACCGTCGGCCTCTCGCCCGATGGTGGCGGCAGCTGGCAACTCGCTCGCCAACTCCCCAGACAACTTGCCTCCGAGCTGCTGCTCACCGGGGATCGCATCAGCGCAGAACGTCTGCATGCCTTGGGCGTGATCAACCAACTGACTGACCCGCGCCAGGCCCTTGGCACGGCCCTGCAGCTCGCTGAAAAGCTAGCCGCTCGCGCCCCCAATGTGCTTGCCAGCATCAAGGAGCTCATCGCGGATGCGCCAGAGCGGCCATTGGATGCGCACCTCAGCGTGGAGCGAGATTTTTTTGTGAGCCATCTGCATCATGCCAATGGCGGCGAAGGCATTGCCGCTTTTTTAGACAAACGCAAACCCAAATTCATTTGATTCTAAAATCACCCACAAAGCTTTCAGTATTCGCTACCACACACAGAAAACACTGCACATGACGAACAAAACCATTCCCATCCAACCCCTGCGCTCCTCCAATATCACAGAGGGAAAATCACGCGCCCCGAATCGCTCGATGTATTACGGCATGGGTTACAAGGAAACGGATTTCGGCAAGCCGATGGTTGGCGTGGCCAATGGCCACAGCACGATCACGCCCTGCAACAGCGGCTTGCAAAAGCTCGCTGATGCAGCCATCGAAGGCATCATCGAGGCGGGCGGCAATGCGCAAGTCTTTGGCACGCCGACGATTTCTGACGGCATGGCCATGGGCACCGAGGGCATGAAATATTCACTGGTGAGCCGAGAAGTGATTTCCGATTGCATTGAGACTTGCGTGCAAGGCCAGTGGATGGACGGCGTGGTGGTGGTCGGCGGCTGCGACAAAAACATGCCCGGCGGCCTGATGGGCATGCTGCGCGCCAATGTGCCCGCAATTTACGTCTATGGCGGCACGATATTGCCTGGCCGCTACCAAGGCAAAGACCTCAACATCGTGAGTGTGTTTGAAGCCGTCGGCCAAAACGCCGCCGGCAATCTGAGCGATGAAGATTTGCGCGAAATCGAGATGCGCGCCATCCCCGGCACGGGCTCCTGCGGCGGCATGTACACCGCCAATACGATGTCTTCCAGCTTCGAGGCACTCGGCATATCGTTGCCCTACTCTTCGACGATGGCCAACCCGCACGACGAGAAGCAAAACTCGGCCAAAGAATCGGCCAAGGTGCTGCTAGAGGCGATCAAAAAAGACATCAAACCACGCGATATCGTGACAAAGAAAGCGATTGAAAACGCCGTGGCTGTGATCATGGCCACGGGCGGCTCTACCAACGCCGTGCTTCACTTCTTGGCCATTGCGCATGCAGCCGGCGTGGATTGGACGATTGACGATTTTGAGCGCATGCGTAAAAAAGTGCCCGTGATTTGCGATCTCAAGCCCAGCGGCAAATACCTCGCCGTTGATTTGCACAAAGCAGGCGGCATCCCGCAAGTGATGAAGGTCTTGCTCAATGCCGGCATGCTGCATGGCGATTGCATCACGATCTCTGGTCAGACGATTGCCGAGGTGTTAAAAGACGTGCCAGATCAGCCTAGAGCCGATCAGGATTGCATTCGCCCGATTGACAAACCGCTGTACAAAGAAGGCCACTTGGCCATCCTCAAAGGCAACCTCAGCCCCGAAGGCGCAGTGGCGAAAATCACGGGCCTGAAAAACCCAGTGATGACCGGGCCCGCCAAATGCTTTGACGATGAGCAATCCGCGCTCAAAGCCATCCTCGCCGGCAAAATCACCCATGGCGACGTGATGATCCTGCGCTACCTCGGCCCCAAAGGCGGCCCCGGCATGCCGGAAATGCTCGCCCCCACGGGCGCCCTGATTGGCGCAGGCTTGGGCGAGACGGTCGGCCTGATTACCGATGGCCGCTTCTCCGGCGGCACCTGGGGCATGGTGGTGGGCCATTGCGCACCGGAAGCCTACGAGGGCGGCACGATTGCCTTGGTGCAAGACGGCGACAGTGTCACCATTGATGCCAAGCAGCTGTTGTTGCAACTCAACGTGCCAGAGGCCGAGATCGCCAAACGCAAAGCTGAATGGAAAAAACCTGAGCCACGCTACACGCGTGGCGTGCAAGCAAAGTTTGCGTTCAATGCATCCAGCGCGTCGAAAGGTGCGGTGTTGGATGCGTATTGATCTAGCGACCAGAGTCGATTAAAAACGCTATGTTTTCAATAGCAAACTACATAGATTAGATGACGGGAAAACGTATAAAACGCTTCAAATTGACTCAAGAAACGCTAAACGTCACCACATGATCGACCTCTGCGCGAATACCGATCCACTCACCGAGCTTGTGATCATGATGGCTGGGCACATGAGCCATCACTTGCTCGCCTGTTTTGAGCTGTAGCGTGTAGAGGAATTCGTTGCCGCGAAAGGCTTTGCGGACGATTTTGGCTTGCACGGGGGAGGCATCATCGTGGATGATGTCATCAGCGCGGAGCAGCACATCCACCTCGCCCACGGGCAAGCCTTCAAGCACAGCGGGGCTGATGTCGTGCAGCTCGCCCAGCGGCGTGACGACATGCTTGTGCAGGCCACCATCTTCGTTGTGCAGCGCCACCTGCGCTTTGGCAAACACGCCGTGGCCAATGAAATCTGCCACGAAGCGGGTGGCGGGGCGGTGATAGAGCGTGTAAGCATCGGCCCATTGGTGCAGCTGGCCTTGATGCATCACACCGATCACATCGCCGGTGGCAAAGGCCTCTAGCTGATCATGCGTCACCATCAGGGCAGTGGCGCCAGCGGCTTTCAAAATGCTGCGCACTTCATGCGCCAAACGCTCGCGCAAATCCACATCAAGACTTGAAAATGGCTCATCGAGCAAGAGCAATTGTGGCTCCGGTGCCAGCGCCCGAGCCAGAGCCACCCTCTGCTGCTGCCCGCCTGAGAGCTCATGCGGCATGCGCCGGCGCTCGCTCTCCAAGCCCACAAGCGCGAGCACCTCTCGCACGCGCTCGCGGCGCACTTGGATCGGCAAATCCATGATGCCAAAAGCCACATTGCGGCCAATGTCCATGTGCGGAAACAAGGAGTAATCCTGAAAAACCATGCCCACGCGCCGTTGCTCAGGCTCACGCACATAGCCCACGCGGCTGACCTCATCGCCAGCCAACTGCACCACGCCGCCGCTCACAGACTCCAGCCCGGCCACGGCTCGCAGCAGCGTCGTTTTGCCGCAGCCCGATGGCCCAATCAACACGCCAATTTCGCCGGCAGCTAGCCCAAAAGTGACATCGCGCACCACGGGATGCGCCGTGCCGGGGTAGCGCACGCTGAGTTGACTGAGTTGCAAATACATGGCGGAATTGTAAATGAGTACAATTCTCATTTACTTTTTGACTGGTTTTCTTGTGCGACGCTTGCTGCAAATTCCATTGGCCACGGTAGCGCTGCTGATTGCTCTGCCTGTGCTGGCAGTGATCGCATCGGTGCTGCAATGGAATGCTGCAAGCAGCAACATCCTTGCGCAAATGGCGAGCACCGTGCTGCCGCAATACGCCATCACTTCCATCGCGCTGTGTATTGCAGTGGCGGCGGGCACAGCCTTGATCGGCATGAGCACAGCCTGCGCTGTGACGCTCTTTGATTTCAAAGGCCGGCGTTTTTTTGAATGGGCGCTGCTGCTGCCGCTGGCCATGCCGGCTTATGTCTCGGCCTATGCTTACACCGATTTTTTGCAGTTTGCTGGACCTGCTCAAACATGGATTCGCGAGACGTTTGGCCTCTCGGGCCGCGTGCTGCCAGAGATTCGAAGCACATGGGGAGCCGCATGGCTCTTTGTCTTCACGCTCTATCCCTATGTGTATTTGCTCGCTCGCGCGGCGTTGACTGAGCGGGCTGCGCATTTGATGGAGGCGGCTCGGCTGCTTGGCGCACCGCTTGCTGTGCGCATCAAAAGGGTTGCGCTGCCCTTGGCGCGGCCTGCCGTGGCGGCTGGCGTGGCGCTGGCCTTGATGGAAACGCTGGCAGATTTCGGTGTGTCGAGCTATTTCGGTATCCAGACGTTTACAGCCGGAATTTATAAAGCTTGGCTGGCCATGGACAACGCAAAAGCCGCTGCGCAACTGGCCGTGCTGCTGCTCTTGTTGGTGGCGGTGCTGCTCAAAATCGAGCATCGTGCGCAAAAGAAAATGCGCTTTTCTGCCGGCAAAGGCGCTCGCGCCGGCAG
>JANNED010000212.1:0-11562 GCA_031388245.1 Variovorax sp. | reverse complement strand
CGCCACCTTGGGTATTGCGCCCAGGGAGCAACTGCACATCGTGCAAGCCATCAGCGATGCCGCCTCTGATGTCGCCCCGCAAGTGCGCCAAGCCATGAGTCAACACGCCGGCTTCCAAGACATCGGCAAACGCATGCTGCTGGCTTGGAGCGAAGGCGTGCAAGGCATGCGCGATCAGCGCGTGTATGCCGTGGGCGATTGGTCTGCGGGGCATGCGTTTGAAGGCTTTTCTGCGCCGCCAAAGCTCGCAAACGCAGCCTCAAAAATAGGGCGCTCGCCATTGTTGGGCGAGCGTTGATGCTGTTGCTGGCTGTGAAGTGAGCCAAGGCATCGTTTTTTCTAAACCAAATCGGCCACTCGCCGGCATCTCATCTGCGCAGAGTGCTATTGTTTTTATAGTGATTATTCTGCCGCGATCCCTGCGATAATCCTACGCGTGGGCCTATAGCTCAGTTGGTTAGAGCAGGGGACTCATAATCCCTTGGTCGGGGGTTCAAGTCCCTCTGGGCCTACCATCTGCACCAAACCATCCATGTGTGAAACATGGGTGGTTTTTTCTTCTGTGGCTTCGGTGCGCCGCCATTCAGATGCGAAGCAGTGTTTTTTCTGGCAGCCATTGCTCAAAGCAGTGCAGCAGCGCATTGATGCGCTCAGCCGCCACATGCTGGCTGATTTGGCGGGAAATCAACTGGTGTACATCGCTTCTGAGCATCCACACATCTTTCACTTCACGCGCAGAGCGGATTCGGTGTCGCAGATGGTCTGCCTCATGGCTTTGCATGTCTTGAAAGCTCAGCTCCAGTTGCAATTTCACTTGCGACACACTCATTTTGGGCTTGTGCGTGTCTGGGCTGCTTTTGCTGCTGCGTCGTGGCAGCGAAAAACTGAATGATTTTGAGTGGCCTCGGCTGTTGCCAGAGGATTCAAAACCCACGGGTTGTGTCATTGCGAAAATCACTTTCTTGTCTCCAGAGCTCTGCTTGTGGCAGTTGGGGTGGGCGCTTTTGAAGAACCGAGATCACGGTTCAACAGCGTTTTGTTCAGCCTGAATTTTGGAGGAGGAGCGTGATATTAACTAGGGTTAACCCCTGAATTTGATGTGAACGAATTCACGAAAGCGCTTTTGAAGCAGGCTCAAGCTGCGTTTTTAGCCAAATGAATGCATTGAGCGAGCAGCTTGTGATCCCCGATTTGGTTGGCCAGAATCAATACCAAGCGTGCATTCAGGGCCACGGATTGCTCTGCGTTCAGGCCATCATGCGCATCCAGCAAAGCCTCATAGAAAGTATCGACATCGCTCCATTGCGGGCTTAAGACCGGCTCTGTCATGCTGGCTCACCCATGGGGCGGATGCCTGCTGGCTGCGATCGAGATGCCAAGCGATCCAGGGCAGCCTCCAGCTGAGCAGCACAGTACCGCTCACCACGCGCCGCCAAATAACTGTCTGGCCGAATCAATGCCCAGCCCGTGCCGCTCAGGCCGCAGGCATGTGCCAAGCGCAGCGGCTTGTCGACAATCGTTTCGCGCAGAGGGATTGCGCTGGCCTTTGTTTGCACCCAAACAATGCGGGCATGCAAATGCCAGCCTGAACGAAGCCATTGCTGGCGCGATGCACCGCCTGCCAAGCTGTCCGCCCACACCAACAGCAATGGCCAAGCTTTGGCCCATTGCAGCAGTTGATTGAGCTGGCCAGTGCTGCCATCTGCCCACTGGAAAGAGACGTTTTGCACGGAATGGCTTTGCGCCAGCTCAGGCGCAGAAATGGGTGAGCGTGAATACGGGTTGGCCACGGCCATGCGCCCGGTGTTGATCAAGCTGCGGGCGAAAGCGTGCTTTTTGGCCAACTGGATCGTGGCGTTGCGAAAGACGCGCTCCATGCCATCTTTGGGGCGCAGATAGCGCGCGGTGCGGTTCGTCACTTGCACATTGGTGATGGCTGCTTCATGGCGCTCGGCATGGTAGCTTTGCAAGAGAGAAGGCGCTGCCCGGCCTTGCACCACAGCGGCCAGCTTCCAGGCCAAATTGTCTGCATCGGCGATGCCCGTGTTGCCGCCCCGCGCACCAAACGGGCTCACCACTTTGGCGCTGTCTCCGATAAAAAACACCTGCGAATCACCAGCGCCTGTGCTCATGCGATCAACACATTCGCTGCGGTAAGCATACGGCCCGACCCAAACGATATCGACCTGTGTATCGCGGCCAAATTGCTTGGCCAGCCGCTCTCTGACCACATCTTCGCGGCTCACCTCGGCCGCATCTGCATCGGGCGCCATCTGGTAATCGATGCGCCAGACATCATCAGCCATCAAATGCTGCCACACCGCGCGGTTGTCGTTAAACGGCGCTTCGATCCAGGTGTGGCGCTCCTTGGGAGGATGGGTGTTGAAGCGCACATCAGCAATGCACCAGCGGTCGTCGCCCTTTATGGTGGTTTTTTGAATGCCCAGCCAATCATGAAACGGGCTGCGCGAGCCCGTGGCATCCACCACAAAATCAGCAGTTGCCGTGTAATTTCCTTCAGGTGTAGCTATCAAAAAAGTAGCAAGTTGATTCTGTACCGAAAACGACTCCACCCGGTTGTTCCAACGAATCTGCGCGCTGCCCAACTGTTGGATGCGCTCCACCAAAAAGCCTTCGTTGTAAAACTGCTGGATGTTGATAAAGGCCGGCTGCTCGCTCAAGCTGAAGTTGCCCTGCGCCCTCAGATTAAAGTGATACACCTCATCGTCGCCTGCGAATGTGCGCCCCACGCTCCACTGAATGCCCTTGGCTTTGATGCGCTCATAAATGCCGAGCTTGTCGAAAATTTCCAGCGATTTTTGGGTGTAGCAAATGCCCCGGCTCGATGCACCTTTCACGCCCACGGTGTTGTCTTCATCGAGCAGCACGCAAGAGATGCCCAGTTGCGCGAGCGAGCAAGCCAAGGTGAGCCCGGCCAGCCCGCCACCCACGATCAAGATACGGTGATGCTCGGTGCGCCCCGTGCTCACAACATCTGGAATCACCGCCTTGTATTCGGGCAACGCATAGCCCGTGCCTTGGCTGAATTCGTAGCCATGGGTGTAGGCGGTGGCTGAAGCTGAAGCAGTGGGGTGCATGTCAATCGAGCTTCAAGCCCATTTCTTTGATCAAGCGGTGCCAAACGCTGGTATCTGCTGCAATGAAAGCATTCATCAAGGCCGGATCGCTGGCCAGCGTTTCCCAGCCGTTATCGGGCAAACTCTTGCGCACAGCGGCCTGCGTCATGGCAGTTTGCATGGCCTGGCTCAAGCGATTTTGAATGTCTTTGGGCGTGGCCGCTGAGACGAGCAGGCCTTGCCAGAGATAAGCCTCCATGTCTTTGAAGCCTAATTCGTTCAGAGCAGGCGCATCGGGCGCCGCGTTCACCCGGCGGCTGGCAAAGGTAGCCAGCACCTGAAGCTTGCCGGAGCGGATATGCGGCATGGCGCTGGCCAGATCAATCACGGTGAGATCAATTTGCCCCGCCAACACATCTTTGAGCGCAGCGGCATCGCTGCCAAAAGGCACGCGCGCAAACTGCACACCCGCTCGCATTTTGAGCAATTCCATGGCCAGATGAAAGGGGCTGCCCGTGCCGGGCGAGGCATAGGCGATTTTGCTCTGGGCAGTTTTGGCTTTGTCCAGCATATCGCGCACATGCTTGAAGCCCGCGCCAGGGCTGGCCACCAGCATCAGCGGCGTGCGTGCCATCACACCAATTGGCGCGAAACCTGTCGGGTCGTAGGGCAGCTTTTTATACAGCACCGAGTTGTAGACAAGCATGCCATTGTCTGCGGCAAGCAAGGTGTAGCCATCGGCCGGGGCATTGGCGGTCTCGGTGGCGGCCTGAATTGAGCCTGTGCTGGGCTTGTTCTCCACGGTCACGGCTTGCCCCAACTGGCTGGCCATTTGTGCGCCCACTTGCCGCACCATCACATCGGAGCCGCCACCCGCGCCAAAGCCAGCGAGCAAGCGCAGCGGCTTGCCAGGATAGCTTTGCGCAGCGGCTGGCGCGGCCCATCCAACAACCAGCAGCCCTGCACACATGGACAGAATCCACGCATAAAAATGACGCTTCGCAAAGCGCTCGAAAGAAGAATGAGCTTGAAATGAATGCAGCATATTGGCAATCTGGAATAAGACGTTACACAATGTAAGAGCAAGACAGTTTAGTGCTGCCCTGAATAAATACGCTTAGGGTATCCAGCAAAATCAATGCAAACAATGTGCCATTAGCAGCGCCGATTCAAGCGCGGGAGACCAGCTCTGGCCGATCATTGGCTTGCGGCTTGAGCGCAGGTGCAGCTTTTCCGGCAGCCAGCGCCGCATCACGCTCCACGCGCCAAGCTTGTTTGCGCTGCGTCCATTCGCTCAGGCGAGCATGCGCAGTTTTGCTCTCTTGCAGCATTTGAAATTCATCGGCCAATTGCGCCGTGAGCTCCAAGCGGATGCCATTGGGATCAAAGAAATAAATGCTTTTAAAAATATGGTGATCCGTCACGCCCAGCACATCCACGCCCGCCGCTTGCAGCCGCGCCTTCATTGCTTCTAAATCCTGCACGGTGTTCACGCGAAAGCTGATGTGGTTGACCCATTTGGGCGTATTCGGGCTCGGCTCAGCGGCCGTATCGTCGCCGAGATCAAAAAAAGCAATGAAGCTGCCATCTTGCAAGCGGAAGAAAAAATGCGTGTAAGGGCAAAACTCGCCCGTGGAAGGCACGATATCGCTTTGGATGATGTGATACATCGGCAGCCCGAGCACATCTTCATAAAAGCTGCGCGTTTCTTCCGCATCGCGGGCGCGATAAGCGTAGTGGTGCAGTTGCTGAACCTGCGCGGGGGCAGGCAGGCTGGCTTTCATGCTTTCTGGAATGGCGTAGATGTTCATCGCGGTCTCCGATAAATTTCACTAATCATAACGGATTTACTCATGCGTAATTTCTTCGAGTCTCAGCGCCTCGCCTTTGCACCCCCCCCACTCATCTGCGTTAAATGTACATGCCAAGCATTATCAGAGATTAAATGTACAATTTAAATGTACAAAAAAGGCTAAAAATGTCTATTTCAATCGCCCAATCCCGCCAGCAGCTTTCTTCATTGATTGATGCCGCGCAAAGCAAGCCGCAGGTGATCACCAAGCGCAACACGCCGGTGGCTGTGCTCGTCTCTGCCGATTACTTCAAACGCACCGAAACCGCTGCGCACAGCGCGGAGAGCTTTTACAACACCCTGATCGCGCTGCGCGAAGCCTATCCGCCCTTGGATGATGCCGGCCTACCGAGCCTCCCAGATCGCGCCGCCTCATGGGCACGCAGCAACAGCTTCACGGATTCGCCATAACCATGGTGCAAACGATTTATTTGGCGGACACCAATGTGATCAGCGAATGGGTGAAGAAAACGCCCGATGCCCACGTCATGCAGTGGGCGCAAACCGCCCAGCTGATTGCCATCTCCGCCATCACCACCGAAGAGGCGCATTTTGGATTGGCTTGGCAGCCCAACGCGCGCAAACTGAGCCTGTTCAATGCGCTGGTGCAAAGCCTGCATGCCGTCTATCCCATCACCGAATCCATCGCGCAGCGCGCAGGCATGCTGCGCGGTCAGTTTCAAGCCCAAGGCATCACCCGCAGCGCCCCCGATATGCTGATTGCCGCCACCGCACAAGAACACCAACTGATCATCGCCACACGCAATGTGCGCGACTTTTTGGGTTGCGGCGTGCAGGTGGTCAATCCGTTTGAATCACCGGTTCAGTAGCGAGTCGCGATGTGGCATTTGCTCTTAATTCGATAGCATTTTGTGCATATTCTTTGCCGGCTAGAGGCCCAAATCGGCATCAAAAATCTCTGCAACCAAAAATACAGCGATCTCGCTCAAGCTAATGCCGCCAAGGCATCCAGCGGGCTCGCCGTTCCACCCGCAGCCACTTTCAAGACATGCGTGTAAATCATCGTGGTGGATACATCCGAATGCCCGAGCAATTCCTGCACCGTGCGGATATCCGTGCCTGCTTGCAGCAAATGCGTAGCAAAGCTGTGGCGCAGGGTATGCGGCGTTGCGGGTTTCACAATCAGGGCTGCATGCATCGCCTGCTTGAAGGCGCGCTGAAAAGTCTGGTCATAGGCGTGGTGTCTTCGCACCGTTTTGCTGCGCGGATCAGTTGACAGCGTGGCTTGGGCAAACACCCAGTGCCAAGCCCATGTTTGGCCCGCCTTGGGATATTTGGCATCCAGTGCATGGGGCATTTCCACGCCGGGCAGCTGCGCCTCCCGATCTTGAGCCCAAAGATCACGGCTCAGGCGGCATTGGTCTTTCAAAGCCTCCAGCAAGCTGCTGGGCAGCATCACCACCCGGTCTTTGCCGCCCTTGGCCTCGCGCACAATGATCACCTTTCGGTCAAAGTCAACATCTTTGATGCGCAAGCGCAGCCCTTCCGTCAAGCGCATGCCGCAGCCATAGAGCAGCGATGCCAACAATTTATGCTGCCCATCCAGTTTGCTCAGCAAAGCCTGCACTTCCGGGCGTGTCAGCACCACTGGAATACGTTTTTTCGGCACGGGCCGCGCCAGCTCATCCATCCAGGGCAGCTCGATCCCCAGTACCTTCTGGTACAAAAAAAGCAAGGCACTGAGTGCCTGGCGGTGGGTGGATACAGATACCTTGCGCTCAACGGCCAGATGCGTTAGGAAAGCCTCCACCTGCGCCTGCGCCATGTCGCGCGGATGCCGCTTGTGATGAAAATAAATGAACTTTTTAACCCAATACACATAGGCCTCTTCGGTTCGCAGGCTATAGTTAAGGTAACGGATTTGTTCCCGCAACTGATCCAGCAGCCGAGTTGACTTGAACACAGGCGTGCTGGTTTTTCTGGAGTTGTTATGACTGTTCATGCGTACAGTATATCGCCAGCAAGCCATATCGCAAGCGGCTTGGCGGGCGTTTGTGCTTCCGATGTTAGGGAGACAAAAGCCGTGATGGGTGGACAGAAACCTGTCTCTCCATATTGAGTTAGGCGTCACAATAATCACCTTCTTTCGCAATACATGAAAACCATCGGACTTATTGGCGGCATGAGCTGGGAATCAACTGTTCCCTACTACAAAATCGTGAATGAAGTTGTGAAGGAGCGCCTTGGAGGGCTGCATTCAGCCAAGGTCATTCTGTACAGCGTCGATTTCGCGGAAGTCGAGCGAATGCAGCATAGCGGCGATTGGGACGGAGCAGGTAGGCTGCTCGCCGCAGCGGCCTGCTCATTGCAGGCCGCTGGAGCCGAGTTCTTGGTGCTATGCACGAATACAATGCACAAGGTAGGCTCGGCGATCGAAGAAGCAGTAACTATCCCGTTCCTTCACATTGCAGATCCGACAGCTCACGCGATTAAGGCCGCTGGATACAAGACCGTCGGGTTGCTTGGAACTCGATTTACGATGGAGCAGTCCTTCTATAAGGATCGACTTATCCAGAACCACATGCTTAATGTGATTGTTCCATCAGCCGGCGACCGCGCCGTCATCCATCAGGTCATTTATGACGAACTCTGCCTCGGGAAGGTAGTGCCAAACTCACGAGACGAGTACATTCGAGTAATCGCCTCCCTTGCATCTGACGGTGCCGAAGCGATTATTCTTGGGTGTACCGAAATTTCACTACTCATTAGTCAGTTCGACTCTGCCATTCCGTTGTTCGACACCACATCCATCCATGCAAGAAGTGCAGCTGAGCACTCGCTCCAGTGACGCCTAACCCCTCGCTCAAGCGGAGCTCGAACGTTAGGCGTCTTATGCACTCTCTGTGGTTCATCGTGCTTTTTACAGTCACTTCGAGTGTCGCAGCGCGCCCGATCCCGGATCTCGTCTGCCAAGAGAAACGACTTGTCTTCATTGACCCGAAGTCACTCGAAGTACAGGAGCGAGCGAGCCAAACTATCTATCGCTTCCAGTCTGGCAGTCTGTACATACGAGCGCCCGATCGTAGCGAGTACCGCTACAACAAGATCGTTGAGACAGAGCCAATGCGCTATACCTCGGGTCATAAGGTCATCCAGTTTGAAGACACTGGGTCTGAGTTTCAAACCGCAATCCTGGTGCACACATACCGAGATGAAGTGCGCGTCTCCCGGGTAACCTGCAAACAACCATGACCCAAGCGTTTGGTGCGTTTTCCACGCAGACGCCTAACCGTTCCATCGAGGGGATTCCCAAAAGGCTGCGCCTTTTGTGCACCCCTCATGTCAAACGTTATACGTGAAGCTTCTCGGTGTCCTCGCGGGAAAGCGGTCGGGCTCCTTTGAGCTGGGAGCGGCTGCGTTCTATGTGGCTGGCTGGATGTTGGGTGCCAGCTACTTCTGGCTAGCGTTCCCAGCATTCGCGCTATCAGTCATTGTTCTCACAATTGGATCTCGCGGAGACGAGGACCGCAAGCGCGCAGGTTTCGCTGTGGCACTTGTTTCTGTGGCATTCGTGCTCCCCGCACTTCTGATGCTCGGATGGTCGAAATTCGAATTAATCGAACGAGATCGCTTTCGTTCCTATCTTTCGGAGCACCGCTGTACAGACGCCGGTGAGGCAGTGGTTGGAATGTCTCGTGGCGGCTGTAGATTCGAGCAATGCGTTGGTCCGGAGCCCATCGAAGACCAGCAGTACTTCTGTGCCGCCACGGGAAAGCACATTACGTTCACTGAATTCAAGGAGGGGGCGTATGGTCGCTAAGGTGGGCGCGTATAACCTGCTAATCGACACGGACCCACAACAGCAGGAGGCGGCTTCGCCGCGTGTGTTGATGGTCCGGTCATCTTCACGTTAGCAGGAGAAGAAATGGCATTCACGTTTGGGTTGCCGGAAATTGGTTTAGGAGTCGTCCTGTTCGGGGCACTCCAATACCTCGCATCGCTTTGGATCAGCGAAAGACTGAAGACTTCGCTTCAGAAAGAACACTCCACTTTTCTCGAAAACCTGAAGTGGGAATTGAAGGTGCGAGAACAAGCTGTCAGAGTTGCTGAGTATCTGGCGCTTGCAAGAAATCTGAAGGAGGAGTCTCCAGATTCAGATTATCGAAAAGCAAACCAGCTATCGTGGGAGCTGGCAATGTGGCTGCCAGAAGACATTTACAAAGAGATGACGAATGCAATCATCCAGCCCAGCAACAACACAAACGAGTTAACGACAGTGGTGTCAGTCCGATCACTACTGTTGAAAGAAAAAGCGGGGAAATTGACGCCTAACAACATTGCACATCATGCCCCAGGTATTGGCAAAAAATCTCCTGCTAACCCGGCAGTCCACGCGGACGCTGGGCGATAAAGTGGCGCAGCGCTGGTGACTTCTACGTTAACTTGCTATTTGGCTCTCGGCAAATCAGTGTTGCCCTCAGTACTTAAAAATGGTACTATCATTGAATGAAGCGGCGGCATCAGCGAATTGTTGAATTGATCTTTTCGCGGCCGACGAGCGGTAATGTCCAGTGGCGCGATGTTGAAGGGCTCTTCGCTGAACTGGGTGCGGAAATTGAAGAGCGGGCAGGCAGCCGAGTTTCTGTCTTTTTGTTTGATGAGGTGCGGGTCTTTCACCGCCCCCATCCATCACCCAACACAGACAAAGGCGCAGTGGCGGCAATCCGCAAATGGCTGGAACAACACGGAGTCGAACCATGAACGTCATGACTGTTGACGACTATCACGCAACGATTGAATTCGATCCTGATCTTGATTTGTTCAGGGGGGAGATTCTCGGCCTCAATGGGGGCGCTGACTTTTACGGAAAAAATCCAAAGGAACTTCGTTCGGAGTTCAAGCGATCGCTTCAGGTTTTTTTGGAGGTTTGTGCTGAGAAGGGGATTGAGCCAAGGCGTCATTTTTCTGGCAAGTTTAATTTGCGGATTTCACCGCAGCTTCACGAAAAACTCGCGATTGCGGCGCAGGCGCAGGGCAAAAGCATCAACAGCTTGGCGCAAGAGGCTTTGCAGGAAAGCTTTGCGTGAAGTGACCACAAGTTACCTGGTCATTCCACCGGACGCTTTGCGTCGGTGAATTTCGACGTTCGACGGCAATTTCTTAGTGTTCTAGACTTGTTGATTCGTATCCCATGGGATACAATCCTGCTGTGCGTGTGCAAACGACCAAGGTCTATCTCGATTGGATTCATTCACTGAATGACCGAGTGGGTCGTGCACGAGTTCAGGTTCGCGTCGATAGACTCGTTCACGGCAATCCAGGGCAGCATAGGGCTCTGACTGACGGTGTTTGCGAGTTGAAGATCGATTTTGGGCCAGGATACCGGGTCTATTACACGGAGCGAGCTGGCGTTGTCGTTGTCCTGCTGGCTGGCGGAGACAAGTCATCACAGCAGAAAGACATTAAGACCGCGATCATGTTGGCAAAGGGACTCTAGGAGCATTTTTATGACAAAAGCAATTTCTAAAGTAATAGCGTCAACGACAAAAGTGACCAGCACCATTGCGTATGACGTATCTGAACAACTTAGAACGCCAGAAGAAATGGCTGCGTATCTGGACGCATGGCTGGAAGAGGCACCTGAGGATGCAACTGGAATTGCACGCGCACTGGGCGATATTGCACGTGCCAAGGGAATGACCCAAGTGGCACGCGACGCGGGTCTTAGTCGAGAAAGCTTATACAAAGCCTTGGGTGAAAATGGGAATCCAACTTTCGCAACCGTTTTAAAGGTGGCGAGGGCATTGGGCATTAGGTTTCATGCGCAAGTTGCCTGAGTTGCGGTCGAACAGGTTGATCGACGCAGACACCCTGCAGCAAATGGCTGCTACGCAGCAGTTGCTGTGCGCTGGTCGTCGCCGACGTTAAACCTCCTCGCATAGTGCGAGCAAGCGAGATTTTTAATCGAAATCGACCTCTGGCCGGCATAAATACTGCACAAGGCGCTATGAATTTAGCAGCGATTCAACGCGCAGCCTGCCCTTGGTTGATGCTCAGACGCATGACACCGACCCGTCGCCGCGCGATAATCTGCGGTATGACTCAACCCATCGCCCAACTTCTCCCCGCCATCAAAGTCGAATCCGCCCCCAACCCCACCGCCGCCGTGATCTGGCTTCATGGCTTGGGAGCCGATGGCAACGACTTTGCTGGCCTCGTGCCGGAAATTGATTTAGCAGGCTGCGCGCCGATTCGCTTTATCTTCCCACACGCGCCCAGCATGCCGGTCACGGTCAATGGCGGTTATGTGATGCCAGCTTGGTATGACATTTTTGGCGCGAATCTCGTGAGCAAACAGGACGCCGCTGGCATTCAAAAATCCGAGCGCGAGATCGTGGCGCTGATTGAAGACCAAGCAGCCAAAGGCATTGCATATGAGCGCATCGTGCTGGCAGGCTTTAGCCAAGGCTGCGCGATGGCGCTGCACACCGGCTTGCGCTTCCCGCACTCTCTGGCGGGCATCATGGCCCTGTCGGGCTACCTGCCGCTGGCCGAGCGCTTTGCTGCCGAGCGCCACACCGCCAATGCCACCACCCCCATCTTTATGGCGCACGGCACGCAAGACCCCGTCGTCCCAATGGCGCGCGGCGAAGATTCGCGCGAGCTACTTGC
>JANNED010000090.1:0-1586 GCA_031388245.1 Variovorax sp. | reverse complement strand
TCTTTGCAGCCTTCAGCTGGTTGCATGACCGACAAGCGCTGACCACATTCGTCCACGTGTCTTTGCCACCGCGACTGGTCGGAATGACGTGCTCGCGTTCCAGCTCATGCTCGCGAAACAGACCGCCGCAATAGCCACAGGTGTAGCGATCACGCCGGAACAGCTTGTGGTTATGCCGGGTAAGCCGAGGCGTCGCAGACAACAGTTTCCCGGCTGCCGAAGCGCCGTTGACCGCGATTATTGGATGCACATCCACCGCCGAGCGCAGGCCGCAGTGGTTATGACCCCCGCGAAGCGTGCGCATCGAGTCACCCAGCGTATAGGCAACAGCGCGGGTAGCGTAGTAGCCAACGGCGTGCTCAAGGGTGATCCAGGACTCTGGCACACCACTGATGTCCAGCTTCAAAACGCGCACGATGATCTCCAGGGTTGAAAGTAGCCAGGGGAACAATCAGCAATCGCACGACAGAAAAAAAAGAAAGCAGGATGGGATGGGGTACTCGATCGGACTCGAACCGATATCCACCAGAATCACAATCTGGGGCTTTGCCATTAAGCTACGAACACCATGGAAACTTTTAACGGACAGATGAATGGTTGCTGCGGTCGGGATTGAACCGACGGCCTATCGCTTATCGAGCGATTGCTCTGCCTCTGAGCTACGCAGCAGTGGAAAGTGGTGGCCCGCCCTGCGCGATTCGAACGCGCGACATGCCGCTTAGAAGACGGCTGCTCTAGTCCGCTGAGCTAAGGACAGACAAGCGTGGCCCCTCGTGAGCGATTCGAACGCCCGACCGCCCGGTTCGAAGCCGGGAGCTCTGATTCCACTGAGCTAACGAGGGAAGTGTGTTGGTGCGTCCGGTCGGGCATGATCCGACAACCTACCGGTTAAAAGCCGGGTGCTCTGCCAGTTGAGCTACAGACGCAAGAAAAATTGGTAGACGTGGATGGGAACGATCCATCGACTTTCGCCTTATGAGGGCGACGCTCTGCCACTGAGCTACACGTCTATCGGAAATGGCGAATCAGCACGGGGTCGAACCGCGAACCTCCGGTTTTGGAGACCGGCGCTCTGCCAGATTGAGCTACTGACTCGTGAACAAAAAATGGTGGAGAGTGCTGGATTCGAACCAACGCGCTTGTGTGACCTGATTTACAGTCAGGCTCCTTCGACCGCTCGGACAACTCTCCGGTAATTGGCTCCTCGACGTGGCTCCGACCCACGCGCCTCTCGGTTAACAGCCGAGCGCTCTACCCAATGAGCTATCGAGGAATAATGGTGCCCCCGGCGACGATTCGAACGCGCGGCCGCTCGCTTACAAGGCGAGTGCTCTTCCGGCTGAGCTACGGGGGCGTAAAAATGACCGTCTGCGTTTGACTGACGCAGGCATGCCTATTTTTTGAATTCGCGCGCGATGTCGCGCTAATCGGAGGTGGACGCGCGAGCTGGATTCGAACCAGCGATTTGACTGCTTTGCAGGCAGTTGCCTTGGGCCACTCGGCCATCGCGCGGTGATCGGCGCAGTGGGTAGTAAAAGGTTGCATGTCGCCATATAATGCAACCTTGATAATTCAACGCTCACAGG
>JANNED010000181.1:0-20050 GCA_031388245.1 Variovorax sp. | reverse complement strand
TGCTGCTGCTTTTGCTGTTGTACCTGCGAGTCATGGGGCAGCCGCCACAAAGTTTTGCCTTGGTTTTGTGTATCGCGTACTTGGCGCTCACTGTTTGGGTGCGCGTGTTGGGGCGGCCTGCACTGCCCGGTGCACGTTTTGATCCGCAATGGCTGGTCACTGTAGGCGTGGATGTGTTGGTGTTTGGTCTGTTGCTGTATTTACAGGTTGGCACGATCAACTACACCCCACTGTTTGCGCTGCCTGTCTTGCTTGCATCGGTGCTTGGGCCTTTGCTACTCGGCTTGGGTACGGCTGCTGCCGTGACGGTAGCTTTGCTGATGGATGCTTTGCAATACAGTTTGGCTGGCACGCCTGATGCGGCAAGTCGTTATGTGCAAGCCGCGATCACGGGTACAGGGCTCTTTGTGGTGGCCTATCTCACCAATCAGCTGGCAACGCGCTTGGTGCGCCAAGAGCGTGTGGCGCGCGGCAGCGAGATGGCTGCGCGGGCACAGATCCAAGTCAATCAACTGGTGATTGACAATTTGGCAGACGGCGTGTTGGTGATCGATGCCAAAGGCATTGTGCTTGCGGCCAATCCTGCGGCGCGTGAAATGCTGGGCGCTGATCTCAGCATCCATACGGAGATGGCCAAGCCTCCTTTCTTGCTTGCAAGACGGACAGCTTGGCAAGGCTTGGCTGATTTGGCGGCTCGCAGTTTGGCTCAGCAAAGCGCATTCAGCAGTGATGTGGCTGTGAGCGAAGCAGACAAAAGTCAAAGACAATTGCATGTGAAGACATATCTTTCGATCGCAACTGATGCGCCGATGCAAGGCAGCTTGTGTGTCATGTTCATGGAAGATTTGCGTGAAATGGAGGCACGCGTGCGTACTGAGAAACTCGCTGCGATGGGCCGCATGTCGGCAGCGGTGGCGCATGAAATTCGTAATCCTTTGTCGGCTATTTCTCAAGCCAATGAATTATTAGCCGAAGAAATGCAGTCGTCGCAGCAAAAAAATCTTGTACGCATGGTGGCTCAAAATGTGCAGCGACTTAACCGCGTTGTCGAAGATGTTCTTGATGTTTCTCGCGCTCAAAGCGGTTTGAGACAAACGGCGACGCTGCATGATGCATCTCGATTCATCAAAGAGACTTGTGAGGATTGGGCGTTGCAAAATCAAATGCAAAATACACTTCAAACCCACATCAATTCAAGAAATCTAGCTCTAGAATTTGAGTCAGATCATCTTCGCCGAGTGATGATTAACTTGCTCGACAATGCGTTTCGCCATGCCAGCCGGCGAGTTGGTTCGATCCAATTGAGCTTTCAACCCCATCAATCTACACACGGTAGCTGGGTGCTCAGTGTTTGGAGTGATGGCGCGCCAATAGAGCAAAGTGTCCAGCGCCATTTGTTTGAACCCTTTTTTAGCTCACAAAGTCGCTCCAGTGGCTTGGGCTTGTATATATGTCGTGAGTTATGTTTGCGTCATGGCGCAAATATCAGCTATCAACGCAGATCAAGGCATCATCCTGATGAAAACAGTTTGTCGGAAGGCAATGATTTCCAAGTACTCCTGCGTCAGAGCCTTGACACCACGCAACCGATGCCTCTGGCGGCTTTGGCTTAACACAGCTCAATTATGCAGTTTCAAAGCCTACAATCTGAATGATGTATCCATCTGAACCTCTTTCCCCGCGCGGCAGCCCTAGCGTGTTGGTGATAGACGATGAGCCTGACCTGCGCACGCTCTACGAATTGAGCTTAACGCGAGAAGGCTACGAAGTGGTCACAGCAGACAGCGTAGCGCAGTCTTTGGCCGCTCTGGCTAAGCGGCAATTTCATGCCGTTGTCTCTGATATGCAGCTACCAGATGGACTAGGTCTCGAGGTACTGAAATTCTTATCACATGCACAACGTACTGAGCGGTGTGTTGTGATCACCGCACACGGCTCCGCAGACAATGCTGTAGAGGCACTCAAAGCGGGAGCCTTTGATTACTTGAGTAAGCCAGTTGATTTGAAGCAATTTCGCTCAGTCGTTGCCCAAGCTGTGCGCTTGAGCCAAGGTGCAGTCGCGCATGCTTCAACCACGGCTTTGCCTTATCAATCAGGTGCCAGCGTTGCTGCGCCAATATTGGCGCAGGACGCGCCGAACACGGCGACTCTGGCGCTGTCTGCTATGGTCGGAGCCTCTGAGGTCATGGTTCATTTGCGCGCGCGTATCGCAAAAGTTGCTCGAAGCATGGCGCCCGTGCTCGTGCAGGGCGAATCGGGTACGGGCAAAGAACTGGTGGCTCGTGCTGTCCATGCATGCAGTCACCGCAGCGAGGGCCCGTTTGTGGCGGTCAACTGTAGTGCTATTCCTGAGAACTTGCTTGAGGCCGAGTTTTTTGGCGCTCGCAAAGGCTCGTACACAGGCGCGACTACAGATCGCGAAGGATTCTTCCAAGCTGCGCATGGCGGCACACTTTTTCTCGATGAAATTGGTGATCTACCGCTTGCTATGCAAGCCAAATTGCTGCGTGCTATCCAAGAACGTAGCATCAAACCCATAGGCGACACCCAAGAGCAAGCCGTCAACGTGCGCATCGTGAGCGCTACACACCGTGATCTGGTTGCCGCCGTCGCTGCTGGCGAATTCCGGCAAGATTTGTTTTATCGTATCAATGTGATAGACATGATACTGCCGCCACTTCGGCAACGCCTAGAAGATTTGCCGGAACTCGTTGATTGCTTGCTGCAGCGCATTGCCGATGAATCTGGTGAAAAAGTATTGCCAGTGTCACCAATGTTGATGCAGCAGTTGCTTGCGTTGCCGTTGCCTGGCAACGTGCGCGAACTTGAAAATCTGTTGTACCGCGCCGTTGCTTTGTCGGATGGGCAGAATTTATCGCTGGATGAGGTGGTCCAGTCAAAAGCCTTGGCCTTACCCGTAACCATGTCTGCGCAAACTCATCCGTTGCCTGAAATAGAAAAAGCTTTACCGCGCGATTTGCAAGCACATTTGGATGAACAGGAGCGACAAATCTTGGTCAAGACACTTCGCGACACTGGCTTCAACCGCACTGCTTCTGCGGCGCGGCTGGGGATGAGCTTGCGCCAAATTCGTTATCGCATGGCACGCTTGGGAATAGATGCGGATGATTCCAAAGCTTGATGGCTCGGATCACTGGCATGGCGCTTGGTTGGACAGTGCGCAGCGCCTAGACTCCCCCAATTTTGGCTCACGCCCGGCAGATGCAGTGGTGGATTTGATTGTGGTGCATTCCATCAGTTTGCCGCCCGGTAGCTATGGCGGCCACGAGGTGGCAGCGCTTTTTACGAATCAACTCGATTGGGAGGCGCATCCCTATTTTCAGAGCATTCGAGGCGCAGAAGTATCCGCTCATTTCTTCATTCGTCGTGATGGCCGGCTCATGCAATTCGTCAGTGCAGACGAGCGAGCTTGGCATGCGGGGCAGTCGAGTTTTCAGGGGCGCTCTGATTGCAACGATTACTCCATCGGTATCGAGCTAGAAGGGTTGGAGGGCAGTCTCTTCAAGGCGGCGCAATATCTGCAACTGGCTGCGCTTTGCTTGTCGCTTCGCCAGCGTTACCCGATCAGGCATGTTGTGGGTCACGAGCATGTGGCGCCAGGACGTAAGTTTGATCCTGGCGAGGGCTTTGATTGGCAGCTGCTGATGAAAACGGTTGGCTGGCCTTCTCAGTGTTTTCCCGCGTTATCAATTTTGAAGCCTTGAGCCATCTTGCTGACATCTACGCTGATGAGTGGTGTTTGCTTTTGATCACAAGACCAGCATTGATGCGGCTTGCGATTGAAAAACCTCTTGAATGCCTGATGTCTCCTCAGCCTTGAATCCTTGGGACAGCGTCAATGCGGCTTTAAGCTGCATAGCGCAAGAAAACAGCACAAGTTGTCCACAGCTCAGCACCAATTGGCTGGTCATACCACTACATCAAAAGTATACAAACGGTCGTCCGCCTCGGCAAATATTTGTCGTGTTTTTTTACGTCTTTGCAGTCAAGATGAGCCCAACGAGCTCAAGACGTCGATACACTACCTATAGTGTCTCACCAATGCTTCGTACGCTATATATAGTGTCTAGGTGGTTGCATACCAGCTTCATTTTTGATAGCATAGCATGCAGTGCAGACCGCGAAAAATAAGCAGTTCAACACAATATCAATCGAGATCAACCCACGAGGACGCAATGCAGACGACCACGCTTCAATCTAGCTCCAGTGTTTCTTACCTGGCTGGTGACTTACCAGCTGCTGTGCCTGCCTCGGTGCAGATGGCCAGCAGCCCTTACAGCAGCCCTTACAGCAGCTATCAAATCATTCGCCGCAACGGTGCCGTTGTGCCCTTTGAGCCGAGCAAAATCGCGGTTGCCGTGATGAAAGCCTTTTTGGCTGTGCATGGCACTCAGGGCGCCGCCTCGGCCAGTGTGCGCGAAGCTGTGGATGTGCTCACCAACAACGTTGTGCGTGCTTTGATGCGTTCGCGTCCAGGCGGCGGCACTTTTCACATTGAAGATGTGCAAGACCAAGTGGAGCTGGGTCTGATGCGTGGTGAGCATTTAGAAGTAGCGCGAGCCTATGTGCTCTACCGCGAGCGCCGTGCCCAAGAGCGCGCCAAAGCGCCAGCTGTGCCAGTCGCGTCCGCGCCTGTATTGCATGTGATTGATGGCGGCAAACGCGTCGCGCTGGATATGGCTCAACTCCAAGGTCTGATCGAATCGGCCTGCGCTCATTTGGGCAAGGATGTGAGCCCAGCCCCCATCATGGCCGAGACTTTGCGCAATTTGTACGATGGCGTGCCAGTCGATGAGGTCTACAAAGCCTCTATTCTGGCTGCACGTACACTCATTGAGAAAGAGCCAGATTACACCTACGCTACGTCGCGCCTGCTCTTGCACACGATTCGTAAAGAAATTTTGGGTAAAGCGATCAGTCAAGCAGAAATGGTTGAGGCTTACCCTGAATACTTCCCGCTCTTTATTCGCAAAGGCGTGGAAAACGAGCTCCTCGACGACAAATTAGAGCAATTTGATTTGAAGCGCTTGGGTGCAGCCCTCAAACCTGAGCGCGATTTGCAATTTGATTATCTTGGCTTGCAGACCTTGTACGATCGCTATTTTTTGCATGTACGCAAAGCCCGTATTGAAATGCCCCAAGCCTTCTTCATGCGCGTGGCCATGGGTTTGTCGCTCAATGAGATTGACCGCGAAGCCCGAGCGATTGAGTTCTACGAAGTGCTCAGCTCCTTTGATTTCATGAGCAGCACGCCCACACTGTTTAACAGCGGCACATTACGCTCACAACTGTCTTCATGCTACTTGACCACTGTGCCTGATCACTTGGATGGCATCTACGAATCCATCAAAGAAAATGCGTTGCTCTCAAAGTTTGCAGGTGGTTTGGGCAACGACTGGACGCGCGTGCGCGCCATGGGCTCACACATCAAAGGCACCAACGGCGAATCCCAAGGTGTGGTGCCCTTCCTCAAGGTGGTCAATGACACTGCTGTGGCAGTGAACCAAGGCGGCAAGCGCAAAGGCGCTGTCTGTACGTATCTAGAGACTTGGCACCTGGATATTGAAGAGTTTTTGGAGCTGCGCAAAAACACGGGCGATGATCGCCGCCGCACCCACGACATGAACACTGCCAACTGGATTCCTGATCTCTTCATGCGCCGCGTGATGGAAAAGGGTACGTGGACATTGTTCTCGCCCAACGATGCGCCAGATTTGCATGATTTGTTTGGCGCTGCATTTGAAAAAGCCTATGTGGGCTACGAGCAAAAAGCCGCGCGCGGTGAACTCAAGCTGCATAAGACGATTTCTGCGCCCGATCTGTGGCGCAAGATGCTGACCATGTTGTTTGAGACGGGTCATCCTTGGATTACTTACAAAGATGCTTGCAATGTACGCTCTCCTCAGCAGCATGCTGGTGTGGTGCATTCCTCCAATCTCTGCACGGAGATCACGCTGAACACGTCCGACACCGAAACCGCCGTTTGCAATCTGGGTTCGGTAAATTTGGTGCAGCACTTGAAAGATGGCGCGAATGGCAAAGAGCTGGATCGCGTCAAGCTGCAAAAAACCATCACCACGGCCATGCGCATGCTCGATAACGTGATCGACATCAATTATTACGCTGTGAAAAAAGCGCGTGATTCCAACATGCGCCATCGCCCAGTGGGCTTGGGGCTCATGTCGTTTCAAGATTGCCTCTATGAATTGCGTATGCCTTACGGCTCAGCTGCAGCAGTTCAGTTTGCTGATGAATCGATGGAGGCTATTTGTTACTACGCTTACTGGGCATCCACCGAGCTGGCCAAAGAGCGTGGTAAATACACCAGCTACCCTGGCTCACTGTGGGATCGTGGTATTTTGCCGCTCGACACCTTGGATTTGTTGGCCAAAGAGCGTGGTGGCTATGTGGAAGTGGACCGCTCCAGCACGATGGATTGGGATGCTCTGCGCAAGAAAATCGCGCAAGATGGCATGCGTAATTCCAACTGTGTGGCGATTGCGCCTACGGCTACCATCTCTAACATCATCGGTGTCGATGCCTGCATTGAGCCTTGTTTTGGCAACCTTTCCGTGAAATCCAATCTCTCGGGCGAATTCACCGTGATCAACCATTACTTGGTGCGCGACCTGAAGCGTTTGGGGCTTTGGGACGATGTGATGGTGGTGGATCTGAAGCACTACGATGGTTCCTTGAGACCCATGGATCGGGTGCCGCAAGATGTGAAAGCCTTGTACGCCACCGCCTTCGAGGTGGACACAACGTGGGTGATTGAGGCCGCTGCACGTCGTCAGAAATGGATTGACCAAGCGCAATCACTCAATATCTATATGGCAGGCGCGTCAGGCAAGAAGTTGGATGACACCTACAAACTGGCTTGGTTGCGTGGTCTCAAGACCACTTACTACCTGCGCACAGTGGGCGCAACGCATGCCGAAAAATCGACCGTGACATCAAGCCAGCTCAATTCAGTGGCTTCTGGGGGCGGAGTCGGTGGCTCGGGCGTGCGCAGTGCTTCTGTGCAGTCGGCCAAGCCAGCGATCAGTGCTTTAGATGCAGCGGCAGCGGCTGCGCAAATGCAGTTGTCCTCCGTACCCGCAACAGATATTAAATTTTGCGGCGTGGATGATCCTACCTGTGAATCTTGCCAATAAAAAGATACCGCGACGCGCTTTGTTTTTGGATGCTCCTGATTTAATAGCAAACAGCAGCACACAAAAACAATGTCGTGATGTCAAAGCGATGTAATTCAACAACACAAAATCGAGATCAGATGCGGCAAGACGTGCAAGAAATTTGCATTTGCATGCATCTGCTCTCATAATCGGAGCATTCACTTATGTTGACCTGGGACGAAGAAGTCAAACCCGCACTGCAAACACTTGAGTCAAGTCGCCAGCCGCATCATGCGCAGAGCCACTTGGATGCAGTGCCTTCGCCAATTGCTGCTGCCGTGCGCACCACACTTGACGATGGTGCACCGATGCCAGCGAATTTCGCGCAGATCGCACAAGCAGCCGAGCATTCCAATCAAGCCAGCACGCATCGCCGCGTGAATGCAGCAGACAAACGCATCATCAACGGCGCAACGGATGTGAATCAGCTCGTGCCCTTCAAATACAAATGGGCTTGGGAAAAATACCTGGCCACTTGCGCCAATCACTGGATGCCGCAAGAGATCAACATGACGCGTGATATCGCGTTGTGGAAAGATCCCAATGGCTTAACCGATGATGAGCGCCGCCTCATCAAGCGCAATCTCGGCTTTTTTGTAACGGCTGATTCTTTGGCGGCCAACAACATCGTGCTCGGCAGCTACCGCCACATCACCGCGCCAGAGTGCCGCCAATTTTTGCTTCGCCAAGCCTTTGAAGAAGCGATTCATACGCATGCCTACCAATACATCGTGGAATCACTGGGCTTGGATGAAAGTGAGATCTTCAATGCTTATCATGAAGTGGCCAGCATTCGTAACAAGGATGAGTTTCTCATCCCTTTCATTGATATCCTGACCAATCCCCATTTCGTCACTGGCACGCCAGAAAACGATCAAAAACTATTGCGCAGCTTGATCGTATTTGCTTGCTTGATGGAAGGTTTGTTCTTCTATGTTGGCTTCACGCAGATTTTGGCGCTGGGTCGTCAAAACAAAATGATGGGCGCTGCTGAGCAGTATCAATACATCTTGCGCGATGAATCCATGCATTGCAACTTTGGTATCGATTTGATCAATCAGATCAAGCTGGAGAATCCGCATTTGTGGACAGCAGAATTCAAAACTGAAATCAACGGCCTGTTCATGAAAGCGGTTGAGCTTGAATATGCCTACGCTGAAGACACCATGCCGCGCGGCGTGCTCGGCTTGAATGCTTCGATGTTCAAAGGCTATTTGCGCTACATTGCCAATCGCCGTGCGGTGCAGATTGGCTTAGAAGAGTTGTTTCCCGGCGAAGAGAATCCTTTTCCGTGGATGAGCGAGATGATTGATCTTAAAAAAGAACGTAACTTTTTTGAGACCCGTGTGATTGAGTACCAATCGGGAGGTGCGTTGTCTTGGGATTGATCCTGGTGGATTGATTGGAGACAAAGTGCTGAGCGATTGGTCGATGCTGGCGCGGCGTGAAAGCTTCGCTGGTAGATTTGTTAAGGTGTTCAAATATAGAACCCAAGCAAATCAACCCTATTCATGCTGTTGGATTGAATGTCCAGCAGCTTGAATCGCTTGGTGCACATCCGTGCGCGAAGTGTTTTATCTGTTGATCCGTAAACTAGATCTAGGAGAAACAATCATGGCAACTGCGAAAAAAGCACCGGCAAAAAAAGCCGCTGCAAAAAAACCCGCTGCAAAAAAAGCTGCAGCTAAAAAACCTGCTGCAAAAAAAGTAGCAGCGAAAAAAGCACCAGCTAAAAAAGCTGCTGCGAAGAAGCCAGCCGCTAAAAAAGCTGCAGCTAAAAAGCCAGCCGCTAAAAAAGTAGCTGCTAAAAAGGCGCCTGCGAAAAAAGCAGCAGCAAAAAAAGTCGCGAAAAAAGCCGCTGCTAAAAAGCCTGCTGCTAAGAAGCCTGCTGCCAAGAAAGCTGCGAAAAAGCCCGCTGCGAAAGCTGCGAAAGCACCCGCTGCCCCTGCGGCTCAGACGACTCTGAACCCGCAGGCTGCTTGGCCGTTTCCAACGGCCAGCAAGCCCTGATTGGGTTTGAGCAACTGAAAACCCGCCATGAAAATGGCGGGTTTTTTTATGGCGAAGCGCGCTTGTGAGACTTCAGATTGAGCTGGGGAAAGCCCATAGCAACAGGCTGGTCATGATCAAATAGCGTAAAAATTTGCCGATCAGCATGTAGCCCAAGCAAGGCCAAAATGGGAGTCTGAGCCAGCCAGCCACTGCGCACAATGGATCGCCCACGGCAGGAAGCCAAGAGAGCAAGCAGGCTTTGGGCCCGAGCTTCTCGAGCCATTGCAAGGCTTTAAGGTGCACAGAATGGCCTTTGTATTGGTCTATTGCACGGTGAGCGCCATAGCCCATCCACCAATCAATCGCTCCGCCAATCGTATTGCCTGCTGTGGCCACAACAATAGCTGGCCAAAATAAATCTGGATTGAGCTTGATCAGGCCAAATACCGCTGGCTCAGAGCCCAAGGGCAACAAGGTGGCCGAGAGAATGGAGATGATGAACAGCGTGCTAAGGCCAAACTGGGGCAAGGCCAGCCAAGCCATCAATGCAAGAAGCCAAGTGGGTAAATTTTCCATACAGGCAAGTGCAGCGGAGTATACTCGTGCCTCTTTTTTCAGCAATTCCTTTCTGACCATCACCCTATGACACCCCAGCAATTGGGCCCATGTATCGGCACTTATCAGCTACCCAATGCGGTCTTTGTGGCGCCGATGGCCGGGGTAACAGATTTGCCGTTTCGCAAGCTTTGCAAATCCTTGGGCGCGGGCTATGCGGTCAGCGAGATGGTGACATCACGCAAAGATTTGTGGGCGAGCCTCAAAACCTCACGCCGCGCCAATCATGTGGGTGAGAGTGCGCCCATTGCCGTGCAGATTGCGGGCACGGATGCGCAGATGATGCATGATGCTGCGGCTTACAACATCGACAAGGGTGCGCAAATCATTGATATCAACATGGGTTGCCCGGCCAAGAAGGTCTGCAACAAGTGGGCAGGTTCTGCTTTGATGCAAGACGAAAGGCTGGCCATGCAGATCATCGAAGCCGTTGTGCAGGCTGCGCAGCCTCACAATGTGCCAGTCACGCTGAAAATGCGCACCGGCTGGTGTGCTTCACACAAAAATGCGCAAAGCATTGCATTGGCCGCCCAAGAGGCCGGCATTCAAATGCTCACCATTCATGGCCGCACGCGCGAGCAGGGCTATCGCGGCGTGGCTGAATACGAGACGATGGCGGAGATCAAAAGCCGTTTGCGCATTCCGATGGTGGCCAATGGCGATGTGGATTCTCCCGAGAAGGCAAAAACGGTGCTCGATTTCACAGGCGCCGATGCCGTGATGATAGGCCGTGCTGCCCAAGGCAGGCCATGGATTTTTCGAGAGATCACACACTTTTTGCAAACGGGCGAGCATCTCGCGCCGCCCTTGGTGGCGGAGGTGCGCCGCGTGATGCTGGCGCATTTGCTAGATCACTACGCGCTCTATGGCGAGGGCTCGGGCGTGCGCAGTGCACGCAAACACATTGGCTGGTATGTGCGTGATTTGCCAGGCGGTGAGGCTTTTCGCCAACGCATGAATGCAGAAATTGATGCCCAGCGCCAGCATCAAGCCGTTGCGGATTATTTTGATAGCCTCGCAGCGCAGATGGATCGTTTGCCGCTGTATTCAAACGATTGCAATCAAGCCAGTACTAGACATGAACACCCTGAAGAGTTGAATGACGTATGAGCAAAAAAAACATTGAAGACAGTGTGCGGTTTGGTCTTGAGACCTATTTCAAGGATTTAGGCCACGAAACACCCCACGATCTCTACAGCATGATCTTGGGCATCGTGGAAAAGCCGATGCTAGAGGTGGTGATGCGCAACGCTGCGAACAATCAATCCAAAGCCGCGCTATGGCTAGGCTTGAACCGCAACACCTTGCGCAAAAAACTGGCTGAGCATCACATGGTGTGATGCCTTGTGCCGCAGCGCGTATCCAAGCGCGGCGGCGCATCACTGAGGCCATTCTGTCAATGCATATTTCACACAATCTGAGGGGGCCGCTATGCGTGCTTTGATTTCTGTATCCGATAAAACGGGCGTGCTTGATCTCGCTCGTGAATTGCACGCTTTGAAGATCGATTTGATCTCCACAGGTGGCACTGCCAAGCTGCTGGCTGATCATGGCCTGCCCGTGACAGAAATTGCGCAAGTCACGGGCTTCCCAGAAATGCTGGATGGCCGCGTGAAAACTTTGCATCCCAAAGTGCATGGCGGCTTGCTAGCGCGGCGCGATGTGCCAGCGCATATGGATGCGCTCAGTGAACATGCCATTGAGCGCATCGACCTGCTGATTGTCAATCTCTATCCATTCGAGGCGACCGTTGCAAAACCTGGTTGCACGTTGGAAGAGGCGATTGAAAATATTGATATTGGCGGGCCAGCGATGGTGCGCAGTGCAGCAAAGAATTGGAAAGATGTCGCTGTGCTCACCGATGTTTCGCAGTATGCGGGTGTGCTGGCTGAGTTGAAAGCCGGTGGGGTGTCTGAAAAAACCAAATTCGCACTCAGCGTTGCCGCATTCAATCGCATAAGCAACTACGATGGTGCCATCAGCGATTACTTATCTGCTATTGATTTGGAAGCAACTAAGGCAGACAATACGCCGGGAAGAAGCACTTTTCCGTCGCAAACCAATGGTCGCTTTGTCAAGCTACAGGATTTGCGTTATGGTGAAAATCCGCATCAAGCTGCAGCGTTTTACCGCGATATGTATCCTGCGCCGGGCTCATTGGTTCTGGCCAAGCAGCTGCAAGGCAAAGAGCTCTCATACAACAATATTGCTGATGCTGATGCTGCCTGGGAATGCGTGAAAAGCTTTGCGCAGCCCGCCTGCGTGATCGTCAAGCATGCCAATCCCTGCGGCGTGGCACTGGGAGACAATGCGCTGGCCGCTTACAGCAAGGCTTTTCAAACTGATCCCACCTCAGCATTTGGCGGCATCATTGCGCTGAACTGCGTGTTGGATGAAAGCGCTGCACTGCAAATTTCTAAGCAATTTGTCGAAGTGCTGATCGCACCTTCATTCACGCAGCAAGCCTTGGCGGTGTTCAAGGCAAAAGCCAATGTGCGTATTTTAGAAATCGCCCTGCCCCAGCACAACCGCAGCCAAGGCGTTGTGGAGGGCATCACGGCTTGGGACAAAGGTCAAAACGCCATCGATATCAAGCGGGTTGGCTCAGGCCTTTTGATGCAAACGGCAGACAACCATGAGTTGGCTTTGAGCGATCTAAAAGTCGTGACCCAACTGCAACCGACGCCGCAGCAACTGCAAGATTTGTTGTTTGCTTGGAAGGTCGCTAAATTCGTTAAATCCAATGCCATCGTCTTCTGCAAAGAGGGCATGACGATGGGGGTAGGCGCAGGGCAGATGAGTCGCTTGGATTCAGCGCGCATCGCCAGCATCAAGGCGGGGCATGCCCAATTGAGCTTGCTGGGTACGGCCGTGGCCTCGGATGCATTCTTTCCGTTTCGCGATGGCTTGGATGTGGTGGTCGATGCGGGCGCGGATTGCGTGATCCAGCCTGGCGGCAGCATGCGCGACCAAGAGGTGATTGATGCTGCTAACGAGCGTGGCGTGGCAATGGTATTCACCGGCGTTCGTCATTTCCGGCATTGAATTAAATTGCTATAAATAGATGAGCAAAGTATGCAGTATTTATGCCGGCTAGTTAGCCTTTTTTCTTGAAAATACCATGAAAACCATCGACTACGCTCAGTACCAAACCCTGAATATCACGCGGCGCGGCGTAGGCGATGCTGTGCTAGATATTCAGATGAAAGCCAGCAATGGTAAATTGCCCACGGCAGGCCATGCGGGGCATACCGAATTGACGCAGATTTGGCGCGATGTGAGCAGCGATGATTCGGTGAAAGTAGCGGTGTTGCGCGGTGCGGGGCAGGGCTTTTCTGGCGGCGGCGATCTGGCGTTGGTGGAGGATATGGCGCGGGATTTTGAGGTGCGCCGTCGCGTGTGGAAAGAGGCGCGGGATTTGGTCTACAACGTGATCAACTGCGACAAACCGATTGTGAGCGCGATGCATGGCCCGGCGGTCGGTGCAGGTCTGGTAGCGGGGCTGCTTGCGGATATTTCGATTGCATCGGAGACAGCCAAAATCGTGGATGGCCACACGCGCCTGGGCGTGGCTGCAGGTGATCATGCAGCAATTGTCTGGCCACTGCTGTGCGGCATGGCCAAGGCAAAATACTATTTGCTGCTGTGCGAAGCGGTGAGCGGCCTTGAGGCCGAGCGCATTGGCCTGATCTCGCTTTGTGTGCCAGAAGACCAGCTCCTGCCACGCGCCTACGAAGTGGCCGACAAACTCGCTGCAGGCAGCCAAACCGCGATTCGCTGGACGAAATATGCGCTCAACAATTGGCTGCGCCAAGCAGGGCCAGCGTTTGATGCCTCCCTCGCACTGGAATTCATGGGCTTTGCCGGGCCAGATGTGCATGAAGGTGTGGCGAGCTTGCGCGAGAAGCGTGCTGCAAAATACTGATTCAACATACCGAAAGATGATGATGAGCCGCTCATGGATCCAATATGCCGCGAGCACAGCCATGCTGTGCAGCATTTTTTTAACCACTGCTCAAGCGCAAACCAGCATCAATTTCTTAAACGATTGGCGCTGGGAAGGCCAAGCTGCGCCTTTGCTGCTGGCCAACAAAGGCTACTTCCAGGCCGAGAAACTAACTGTTGCACTGACACCTGGCACGGGCTCAGGCGCCACGGTGGCGAAAGTCGCCAGCGGCGAATTCGATATGGGCTTGGGTGATTTCAGCTCACTGATTGAGCATGCTGCAAAGAATACGGGCACAGCACCTCCGGTGGCGGTATACATGGTCTATGAGCGCACGCCCTCAAGCCTCTTTATCCGCAAAGCATCGGGCGCAGATCGCCCACAGCAGCTCGCTGGCAAAAAGCTTGGCGCACCGGCTTTTGATGGTGGCCGAAAGCTCTGGCCTGTATTTTCCCAGCTCGCGCAAACTGGTGACGTGAAATGGGAAAACGTGGACGCTGCCAAGCGAGAAGAAATGTTTGCCAAGGGCGAGCTCGATGGCATCACTGGCTTTTACTTCACCACTATGCTGAATATTGAAAAACAAGGCATGTCAGGATCGGCCTATGCGGTGTTTCCGTTTCATGAGTTGGGATTGCGTGTGTATGGCAATGCAATTTTGGTGAACCCAAAATTTTTAGCTGATAACCCCAAAGCGGTGGCTGGCTTTGTGAAGGCGTATCACGCCGCGTTGAAAGCCACGCTGGCCAACACGCGTGAAGCTGTGAAAACGATCAAGGAGATGGATGCCAATGCCGACGAGCAGTTTGAATGGCGGCGAGCTCGTTTGGCCTTTGAGACCTTCGTGAACACGCCCTCCGTAGCCGAAACGGGCCTAGGCTTTATTGATATGAAGCGTGTGCAAAACAACATTGATCTGGTTACCAGCGCATACAAGCTAGCGACTAAACCGCAAGCCAGCGCGATAGCTCGCACTGATTTTGTGCCAGCGAAATAATTTTGCATGGAGGCTGAGCCTGCGTTAAAGTGTCTTCACCCTTTTCTGGAGACAAAACATCATGAGCGACAGCAACAACCCAGCGACGAGTTTTGGCAAATTCGTGCCCGGCTTTGATTTTTTGCAAGGCTTGGCCGCGCAAGCAATGAAAGGCGCGGCCAGCGGCTTGCCTAATATTCCGCAAATGCCCAATCCGGCCAATTGGGTGGCGCCGACGCTCAATGTGGAAGAGCTGGACAAGCGCATTCAGGAGCTCAAAACGGTGCAATTCTGGCTCGATCAAAATGCCAAAGCGCTGCAAGCGACGATCACGGCGCTAGAAGTGCAAAAGATGACCTTGGCTACCCTCAAGGGCATGAATTTCAACATGGGCGATGTGGCCAATGCTTTCAAGCTCAAAGCCACCGAGACGGTGGCTGGCGCGGTGAACACTGCATTGGGCAAACCCGTTGCACAAAAATCAGCACCAAATAAGAAGAAGGCAACGCCTTCCACCGCAAAAACTGGCTTGATTGATCCCATGCAACTTTGGGGCTCGCTGACCCAACAGTTTGGCCAAATTGCAGCGGACGCAATGAAAGATGCAAGCAAAAAAACTGCGATGGACACCACAAAAAACATGGCCAAAGCCATGACCCAAAATGTCATGAACTCGGCTGTGAACTCTGCCGTAAGCACCGCTAAATCCGCTGCAAACGCAGCCAAGACGACGGCACAAAATGCGAGTAAATCCATAGCATCCCGCGCAATGAATACGCCGGGGAATCAGCTCAAAGCCTCTAAAAAAGTGGCAAAAAAACGCGCATGAAATCTTTCACGTATGCGCACGCCACGCATCCGCAGTGGCGCATGGCTGCTGGTCTCGTGATTGCTCAGCTCAGAGCGCAAATGGCACTGCCAGTGCATGCGACGACTTCAAGTTTGGGCATTGTTTATTTCACCGATCACTATGCGAGCGAGGCGCAAAGCATGCTCGATCACTTGCGGCGTGAACTGCCTGACGTGAGCGATTGGGTGGGCACGGTGGGCGTGGGCATCGCAGCAAACAATGTGGAGTATTTTGATGAACCGGCGCTGGCTGTGATGCTGTGTGATCTGCCGCGCGAGCAGTATCGGGTCTTCAGTGGTGTGGCGCCATTGGTGAACAACGCCAGCTTCAAGCCGCACAGTGCTTTGGTGCATGCTGATGGCCACACACCAGATTTGGCCGAGCTGCTGGATGAGCTTGCTGGCCGCACGGCCTCGGGGTATCTCTTTGGCGGCTTGGCTGCCAGCCGCAGCAGCATGCCGCAAATCGCGCTCCAGCAGGGTGGCCAGCATGCTGGCGTGTTTGAAGGTGGCATGAGCGGGGTGGCCTTCAGCGAGGGTGTCGCTTTGATTTCGCGCGTGACGCAGGGCTGCCAACCGATTCGCTTGAAGAATGGAAAAGCTGCCACGCCACATCGCGTCACCCAAAGCGATGGGCATGTGGTGCTGGAGCTGGATGGCAAACCGGCGCTGGATATGTTGCTTGATGAGCTGGATATCACGCTGAGCGAGCCACAGCGCGCGGTAGAGCGTTTGAAGCAAACTTTCGTCGGCTTGACGCATGGCAGTGTGAATGACCTGAGCTTGGCGCGAAGCCAAGGCCGCTTTGGGGCAGAAACCCGCGTTCGCCATCTCGTGGGCCTTGATCCATTGCGGCGTGGCATCGCGGTGGCCGATCTTGCGCCCGAGGGCAGTGAGCTGACGTTTTGCGAGCGCAACCGCGCGGCTGCGCGACGCGATGTGATGCGTATCTGTGCAGAGATTCGCGAGGAGTTGGAAATCAGTGAATTCACCGATGCTACTGATTCAATAGCGGCGCGAGCAGATTCTATGCCGGCGAATGAGCCATTCCGCTCAAAAAAGATCGTAGGAGCCATCTACGTGAGCTGCGCAGGCCGTGGTGGGCCTCATTTTGGGGGCGAGAGCGCAGAGCTGCAGCTCGTGCGCCATGCGCTAGGCGATGTACCGCTCGTGGGCTTTTTTGCCGGCGGAGAAATTGCGCATCAAAACTTGTATGGGTACACCGGGGTTCTGACCGTGTTGACGGCTGAAGCCTGAGATTGCAGTATCAACATCTGACACCCGCCGGCTTACCGCATGGCGCTGACAAGGCAGTATTGGCAGCGCAGCACAATCGCCCGATGATGGGCCCATGTTGAAGTCATCATGTCTGCAAAATCTCACAATAATCAGGAGCATGCTTTGAGCGAAGCCAACCCACACAGCGTTCACAACACCGACCATCCCAATCAATTCGCCTTGCTTGGCCAGCGCCGCTTCGCCCCCTTTTTCTGGACGCAATTCTCCGGTGCTGCGAATGACAATGTTTTTAAATTCGCCTTCACCGTGATGGTCACCTACCAACTGTCGATCAGTTGGATGCAGCCTGCGATGGCGGGCTTGGTGATTGGTGCGCTGTTTATCTTGCCTTTCTTGCTGTTTTCAGCCACCAGTGGGCAGCTGACCGATAAGTATGAGAAGACCAAAATCATTCGATTTGTGAAAAATTTAGAAATTGTGATCATGCTGATCGCGGCTTATGGCTTTTTCAATGCCAATGTGCCCGTGCTGCTGGGCTGTACTTTTCTGATGGGCTTGCACTCCACGCTCTTTGGCCCTGTGAAGTTTGCATATTTGCCACAGGTGCTGGGTGAGCGCGAGCTCACAGGCGGCAATGGCATGGTGGAGATGGGCACATTTGTGGCCATCCTTGCAGGCAACATTGTTGGAGGCCTTTTGATCGCTTTACCCGGCATTGGCGCTGCATATGTTGCTATGGTTTGTGTAGTGGTCGCTCTCATCGGAAGAGTCGCCGCTCAATACATCCCCGATGCACCAGCGACGGATCCCGGCCTGCAAATCAATTGGAATCCATTCACCGAGACTTGGAAAAACTTGCGTCTCGCGCATGGCAACATTGTCGTATTCCGCTCGCTGCTTGGCATCAGCTGGATGTGGTTTTTTGGCGCGGTGTTTTTGAGCCAGTTTCCCAGCTTTGCAAAAGACGTGCTCCATGGCAGCTCCAATGTGGCTTCGCTGCTGCTTGTCGTTTTCTCCATCGGTATTGCCACGGGATCACTGTTGTGTGAAGTGTTCTCTCGCAGGCACGTGGAGATTGGCTTGGTGCCGCTGGGGGCGATGGGCATGAGCGTGTTTGCGCTGGATTTGTATCTCGCCTCTCGGTCTTTGCCAAAAGCAGAGTTGCTCAGCGTCATGCAATTTATCAGCGTGAGCGCACATTGGCGCGTGATGGCCGATTTGTTTTTGCTGAGCCTGTTTGCTGGGCTCTACAGCGTGCCCATGTATGCGCTGATCCAGCTGCGCAGCCAGCCCACGCACCGCGCCCGCATCATTGCGGCGAACAATATCTTGAACGCCCTGTTCATGATCGCCAGCAGCTTGATCGTCGGCGCACTCCTAGGCGGTGCAGTTGGTGCGAAATTCACGATCCCGCAAGTTTTCCTCTTTACCGCGCTGGCCAACGCTGTCGTCGCCATCTATATCTTCCTTCTCGTGCCCGAATACTTCCTGCGTTTCGTCGCATGGGTGGCTTCGCGCTGCATCTATCGCTTCAAAGTCACTGGCGATGACAACATCCCCACCACCGGCGCAGCCATCCTCGCATGCAACCATGTGAGCTTTGTTGATGCGGTGCTGCTCATGGCCGCCAGCCCGCGCCCGATTGTTTTCGTGATGGATCACCGTATCTTCAAAATGCCGGTGCTCGGCTGGTTTTTCAAGCTTGCCAAAGCCATCCCCATTGCCCCCAAATCTGAAGATCCCGCTGCATATGAGGCCGCCTTCATTGCTGCTGGCAAAGTATTGAAAGCCGGCGACATGCTCGCCATTTTCCCCGAGGGCGGTATCACGCGTGACGGCACACTGCAAGAATTCAAAGGCGGCATCATGAAAATTTTGGAACAAGGCAGGGCTCAAGGCATGGAGCCGCCCGTGATCCCGATGGCGCTCAATCATCTTTGGGGCAGCTACTTCAGCCGTATCGAGCAAGACGGTGCGATGGTCAGACCGTTTCGCAGAGGCTTGTTCAATCGGGTGGGATTGAATGTGGGCGGAGCCATTCCAGGCTCGCAACTTGAAGTGGCGCAGCTGCATGCAGCAGTCCGTGCATTGATGCTCTAAAAAGCCGCTGCGCAGCAGCTTCTCAGCAGTTTTCTGAGAAGAATTGATCCATGGCCGGAATTGAAAATGTTTATCACGCACAATGTGATGATGTTCTCCTACCGCCACGCCTTCCATGCCGGCAATCACGCCGATGTGCTTAAACACCTCACTTTGGTGGCCATGCTGAAGTATTTAACGGATAAAGATGCAGGCCTCACGGTGATTGACACGCATGCCGGGGCAGGGCTGTATCGGCTGGATGGCGACATGGCCCGTACCAGTGCAGAGGCCACGCAAGGCGTGCAAAAGCTGCTCTTGGGCGCTCATTCTGAGCAAAAAGGGCTAAGTGCCGGCATCAAATCTATGCAGAATGCTCCTGAAAAGATAGCGCCTGCTTTGCAAGATTATCTCGACGCGCTGGCCAGTTTCAACACGAATGCCACGCATTCGCGCGTCTATCCCGGCTCGCCGCTCATCATGCATCGCCTGCTGCGCCCAGAAGCTGACAAGCTCAAGCTTTTTGAGCTGCACCCGACTGATTACCGCTCGCTGGCGGGCCACGTGAAGCAGCTCGATGCCGGGCGCATGGTGACGGTGGATTGCGCCAATGGCTTTGAAAAACTCAAAACTTTGCTGCCACCGCCCAACAAACGCGCCTTGGTGCTGATGGATCCGAGCTATGAGATGAAGAGCGATTACGGGCAAGTGAGTGCCTGCATACAAGAGGCGATTTTGAAATTCCCTACCGGGACGTATGCGATTTGGTATCCGATCATTCCCCGCCCAGAAGCGCATAGCCTGCCCAAAAAGCTCAAGACCATGGCCGTGGCAGCCAAGCGCCCTTGGCTGCAAGCCACGCTCAACATCGGCCAAGAGCCGCCCAAGCATGCGATCGGCGAGAAGCCCAGCAAACTGGTCGGTTTGAGAGCCAGTGGCATGTTCATCATCAACCCGCCGCATACTTTGAAGGCAATTCTTCAAGAAGCCCTGCCACAGGTGGTGGCGCAGCTAGGGCGTGGGCGGGGCATGGGATTTACGCTGTCTAGCTAGGCTTTTTTTCGCGCTTCGGTTAGAAGCCCGGCGGAGCACCCTGGGCGGATGGCTTCATGTACTCCGGCGTCGATTTGGATTGTTTGTCTCCGGCGATCTTTTTAC